>CAYNYX010000049.1:4988-7322 GCA_964401535.1 uncultured Muribaculaceae bacterium
TATTTAGTTTATCAACACCAATAATTTTTATTTCACTTGTTCCAGCTCCAGTTATTTTGGCACCCATATTATTTAAGAAAGTTGCAACATTAACTATTTCTGGTTCTTTGGCAGCATTATCAATTATTGTTTCACCTTGAGCTCTAACCGCAGCAAACATAGTGTTAATTGTGGCTCCTACACTTGGCATATCTAAATATACATGTCCACCAATTAATTCATCAGCTTCAACATGAAATTTATTATCTTCTTCTTGAACTTTTGCACCCAATACTTTAAATGCTTTCAAGGTTTGATCGATAGGACGCGATCCAATATTACATCCTCCAGGAAAATACATATCTACTTTTTTATATTTTCCTAATAATGTAGACATAAAATAATATGAAGCCCTTAATTTACTTGATATATTTTGTGGTATTTCTTTATTTTTTATATTTGATGAATCTATTTTTAATAAAGAACCATTTCTTGTTACTTTTGCACCTAAATATTCTAATATTTCTATCAAAGCTTCAATATCTGATATATTAGGAACATTATCTATGATTACTATTCCATCAGAAAGTAATGCAGCTGGTATTAGTGCTACAGCACTATTTTTAGCGCCACTTATCACTATTTCACCTGATAAAATATTTCCGCCTTCGATTCTTATTTGTTTCATATTTCCTCCAACTACTATAATTTATGTTTAATTTTTATTCATGCTACCTAATAATTCTATCTTAGTTTTAACTGTATTTTTTAAGTTATTTTCTCCTGATTTTATTATAGGTCTAGGATCATAAACATTTAATTCGCTATTTAAATATTCTCTAACTCCCTTTGTCCAAGCAATTTGAAGTTCAGTATTAAAATTTATTTTATTTATTCCTGATTCAATAGCTTTTTTTATTTGATAATCTGGTATTCCTGTTCCACCATGTAAAACAAGTGGTAAATTTAATTCATCTTTTATTTGTTTCATTCTATTAAAGTTTAGATTTGGTTCACCTTTATATAATCCATGAACGCTACCTAAAGCAGGTGCTAGAGCATCAATACTTGTTTCCATAACTAATTTTGAGCATTCATCACAAGTTGCATATTCCAGTTCTGATACAATTCCATCTTCACTACCACCAACATGTCCAACTTCTGCTTCTACTGTTACATTAAATCTTGATGCATATTCTTTAACCATATTTACAATTCTTATATTCTCATTTAATTCATATTTTGATGCATCTATCATAACAGATGAAAATCCTGCATCTATTGCTTTTTTACATGTTTCAAAAGAAGAACCATGATCCAAATGAAGAACAACTGATATCGTAATATTTAAATCTTTTATTAATGATTTTACTAAATTTACAACTACATTATAACCACCCATGTATTTTATTGCGCCTTCACTTACACCTAAAATAACTGGACTATTATTATTTTGACATTCTTCTAAAATAAATCTTGTCCATTCTAAATTATTTATATTAAATTGTGGTACTGCATATCCATTTTTTGACGCTTTGTTAAGCATATCTTTCATATTTATTAACATTATATCACCTAATACAATTATAAACTTTTTTATTCAAAATTACAATCATTTTATAAGATAAACAATACCTATAATGATTAACATTATTCCTCCTATTATTGTGGAAATTTTACCAAATTTATTATTCATTTGTTTTCCTATTTTTAACCCTAACATAGTAAATGTAAAACTAAATAATGCGAAAATTAATGCACTTATTATATAGTTTGTGGTTATAGTTGAAAATACTATTCCGACTGAAAAACTATCTAGACTAACAGCTAAACCAAAAAGAAATTTATCCTTATAACTCATATAGTGTACTTCTTCTTCATTTTTATTAAATATCATTTGTAAACCTATTATTGTTAATAAGATAAAAATAATGATGTGGGATTCTATGTGAATAGCATATCCTATTATGAAACCTAATAATGGCATAATAAAATGGTATATTCCTACTATAATAGATAATGAAATTATATCTTTTTTACTTAAATTTAAAGTACCATATAACAAAGATAACGAAAATGCATCCATACTAAGAGATACTGCTATTAAAATAATGATTAACATTATATCACCTAAATAATTATATTTCACTTGCTACATAAAATGAAAAAATTTCAGTTTTATCTGAAATTTATTTTAATTTTTCTATTTCTTCTTTACTCATTTCTGTTATTTCACTAATTGTATTAATATCAATATTTTTTGCCAACATGTTTTTTACTATTTCTATATTTCTTTCTTTTATTCCTTCTTCTTTAGCTTCACTTATTAGAGAGTTATTCATTGCCATCATATCT
>CAYNYX010000050.1:0-2379 GCA_964401535.1 uncultured Muribaculaceae bacterium
AACTAGATAAAGCATTAACTACTGATGCACCAACACCATGTAAACCACCAGATACCTTATATCCGTCACTTTCAAATTTGCCCCCAGCATGCAATACCGTATATATTACTTCAGGAGTTGACATTCCACTAGCATGTTTACCAACTGGAACCCCTCTTCCTTCATCTTCAACACTAACACTATTATCACTATGTAGTGTTATTTTAATTTTATTACCAAAACCATTGATAACTTCATCAATACTATTATCAACAATTTCCCATACTAGATGATGTAAACCTCTTTTATCAGTTGAACCAATATACATACCAGGTCTTTTTCTAACTGCTTCTAATCCTTCTAATATTTTAATTGAACTCTCATCATATTTTGCCATGCTATCACCTAATATGATTTTACCAAAAAATAAAAGAAAAAGCAAAGTTTTTCTTATTTTATTAAATCTAAAGCCTCATTTATTGTAATTTCAAAATTATCAAAATTAACATCAATCCATTTAACATCAAATTGATGTTTATTCCATGTATCCTGTCTTTTCGCATATTTTCTAGATTTCAATTTTATTTCTTCTAAACATTCTTCTAATGTTTTTTTGTTTTCAAAATAAGGAAATAATTCTTTATATCCTATTGGCGTTAAAACAGCTTTAGTTCTTATATTAGAATCATATATTTTTTTAACTTCTTCTAATAAGCCTTTATTAACCATAATATCTACTCTTCTATTTATTCTTTCATATAGAATATCTCTACTTGTTCTTAAACCTATAAATATAACATCATATAATATTTTATTTGTTTTTCCTTTTTCACTTATAGATTTACCATTTTGATCATAATAATTAAGTGCTCTAACAATTCTTTTTCGATTATTTTTATGAATAATGGTATTATTATCAATATTCAATAATCTTTCATATAAATCCTCTGTTTTAATATCATCATAATTATTTATTTTTATTTCTTCATTAAAATTATAGTCATATAAACAAGCTTTAATATATAAACCTGTTCCACCAACTAAAATAGGAATATGACCTCTTTTAGATATTTCTTCTATCTTATTTCTAGCATCTTTTTGATAATCATAAACAGTATAATTTTCATCAATACTTTTTATATCAAATAAATGATGAGGAATATTACTCATTTCTTCTTTAGTTACCTTAGCAGTTGCGATATCAAGTTCTTTATATACTTGAGTTGAATCAGCATTTATAATTTCTCCATCAATTCTTTTAGCAAGTTCAATGCTTAAATTTGTTTTACCAATTCCTGTACTACCTAGTATTACTATAACTTTCATAATTAACTCCTATATTTTTTATCATAAGATTTAAATATTTTTTGATATGATTCTTCTGTTAAATCACATGAAATTGAATTTTTTAAATCTAAGTCAATAAAATTTAAAAATTCTCTAAATTCTATATTTGCTAAAGTATCATTTAAAAGATTAAATTCATCTAAACTATTATTTTTTAATTTTCTTTCATGAATATAACTTGCAAACATAATAGCATATATATATTGTTCAGCTTTTTCAATATCAGAACTCCTAGAAAAATTATTTGATCTTAAATATTGAAAATACAATTTACTTTGTCTAACTTTTTCTAAATTTATTATTCCTGTCTTTAAATATTTATCTATTTCCATAAATTCTAACTTTAATAGGTTAGCAATTACTTTAGTATTAAATAATCGATATTGTTTAAAACGTTGATAATTGTTATCGTTATAATTTATATTATCTAAATAATCAGTTAGTAAATATTCTATTAAAAATGACATTGTTTCGGTTAATTTAGACCAAACTATACTTACTCTATTTTCCATATTATAGCAATGCATTATTTCATGAACTAATTGATATAAATCTTTTATATCATGATTCATAAAAATAATAATACATTTTTTACCATTTATTCTATAACAACCTGTTTCTTTTATTTTAATATTGTTTATTTTCTTATCATTATCTTTATATCCTACAAAGATTATATTTTCTTTTATAGATTTAAAATAATCACCATATCCAATACTTTCCATAAAATCATTACATAAATTCATTATTTTATTTTCTACATAATAAGTTCTAAAAATGGGATTAGTAATAACATTTTTATCTTCTATAATATGTTTAATAAATTTTTCTAACATTACATATTCTTGATCACTATATCTTTCACTAAGTGAATATATAATTTCATGTTCTAGTTGTCCAATCGCTTCCATAAAACCCTCCTATTTTATAAACATACTGTCTCCAAAAGAAAAAAATCTATATTTTTCTTTAATTGCTTCATCATATGCATGCATTATATTTTCTTTCCCTGCTAAAGCGCTAACTAACATAACTAATGTTGATTTTGGTAAA
>CAYNYX010000050.1:2389-4325 GCA_964401535.1 uncultured Muribaculaceae bacterium
CAATAGCTTTAAATTCATAACCTGGATATATAAAAATATTAGTCCAACCACTACAACTTTTAAATTCACCATATATATTCATTATTGTTTCTAAAGTTCTAGTACTTGTTGTTCCAACACTAATGATTTTATTACCTTTTTTCTTTGTTTCATTCAATATTAAAGCAACATCTTCATTCATTATATAATATTCTGAATGCATCTTATGTTCACTTATATTATCTACATTAACAGGTCTAAAAGTTCCTAAACCTACATGTAAAGTTATATACACTACATTTACACCTTTGTTTGCAATTTTTTCTAATAATTCTTTGGTAAAATGTAACCCTGCTGTTGGAGCAGCGGCACTTCCATCATTTTTAGCATATACTGTTTGATATCTATTTTTATCTTTTAGTTTCTCATGAATATAAGGCGGTAAAGGCATTTCACCTAATGAGTCTAATATTTCTAATAGTATTCCTTCATATTCTAATTTAAAAACTCTAATTCCTTCTTCTTTTACTTCAGTACAAATAGCTTTAAGTTTATCACCAAAATTAATTATAGTACCTAAATCTACTCTTTTTGCTGGTCTTGTCATACATTCCCATGTATCAGTAGTGATTTCTTTTAACATCAATAATTCAATATGGGCTTTGGTATCTTCTTTTATTCCATAAAGACGTGCTGGCAAAACTTTAGTATCATTAAGTACTAAAGTATCTCCTTTATTTAAATAATCAATTATATTATAAAAATGTTTATGTTCTATTTTGCCTGTTTCTTTATTTAGTACTAATAATCTTGATTCATCTCTTTTTAAAATTGGTGTTTGTGCAATCAATTCATCAGGTAAATCAAAATTAAATTCTTCTGTTTTCATAACTTCTCCTAAAATCTAAAACAAATTTTTTAGTTTCTTCTACATTATCACTATATCTTTCTATATCATAACAACCATAATCTTTTAATTCATAAATAATTTGATATTGTTTTCTTGTATATAAATTACAATTATATTCCACTACACTAGAATCATATAAAGAGCCTAATTTGATAAATCCTAAACGATTTATCAAATAATCACTATATATTGATTTATTCTTAAGATAATCTTTATATATATCATTATTCTCTATAACTAGTTGATATAATAATACGCGCGCTAATTCCTCATGAAGTTTAAAATATTTTATTCCTAACAAAATACCTTCATGATCAATAAAACCAGTATCTATCATATATGAAGCTTGAATATCTAGATTTTCATCATTTGCACTAGCAAAATATTCACAATTTTGCTTACAATTAAAAATTTCTTCATATTTCATACTATTATTTTCAAGTAAGACATAATAATTATAATAATTATTCAACACTACTTTATTTTTATCTAATAAATATCCTTTATGAATATATTTTAAATGATGAATAATAAAATCATAATATACACTAAAGTAAGTATATTTTTTACAATAATTATCAAAATATAATTTATTTTCTAAAGAAATATTAACATATTTCTCACATTCTTTTTTACAAAATTCATAAATATCTTTATCATCAATTGTAATTACTTCGTTATTTGGTTTGATAAAAATACTTTCCATTATCCCACATCCTGTTATTCTATTTTATCTGGTGGCTCAATTCCTAATTGTTTATAAGCTTTTTTAGTCACCATTCTTCCCCTTGTTGTTCTTTTTAAATATCCCATTTGTAATAAAAATGGTTCATAAACATCTTCTATAGTTGTTACTTCTTCACCTATTGAAGCTGCTAAAGCATCGATTCCTACTGGTCCTCCATTAAATCTTTCAATAATACTTTGTAATAAATTATAATCAGTACTATCTAATCCATTTTCATCTACTTTTAATTTAGAAAGCGCTAATTTAGTTATCTCTAAATCAATATTACCATTACCCATAACAAGGGCGAAATCTCTAAC
>CAYNYX010000050.1:4335-7191 GCA_964401535.1 uncultured Muribaculaceae bacterium
GCATAAAGCAATCTTATCCATTTTAAATCCTCAATCTCTTCTAACTCTTTTAAAGAATCTATTCGCAACTCTTGGTGTACCTCTACTTCTAGAAGCAAGTTCTAAAGCTGCTTCAGAAGTTATTTCACATTTTAAAACTCTACTTGTTCTTTCAATAATCTGTTTTAATTCATCTACAGTATAATATTGTAATTTAGAAATTATTCCAAATCTATCTCTTAATGGACTTGTTAAATCACCTACTCTAGTAGTAGCACCCACTAAAGTAAAAGGTGGTAAATCTATTTTTATATTTCTACTATTACTATCATTACCAACAATTATATCTAGTGAAAAATCTTCCATTGCCGAATATAATATTTCTTCAATATATCTTGGAATACGATGTATTTCATCTATAAATAATACATCACCTGGTTCTAAAGTTGATAAAATAGCTGCTAGATCACCTGATTTTTCAATAGAAGGGCCACTTGCAGTTTTAATATTTGTTCCCATTTCATTAGCAATTATATATGCTAAAGTTGTTTTACCTAAACCTGGTGGACCATATAATAAAACATGATCTAGTGATTCATCTCTCATTTTAGCAGCTTTAATATATATATTTAAGTTATCTTTTACTTCTGATTGACCTATATATTCATCAATACTATCAGGTCTAATACTACTTTCAAAAGTATCTTCTTCTAAATAATGATTACTTATTATTCTTTCATCCATATTAAACCTCCTATTTTAATAATAATCTTAATGCTTCTTTAATTTGGTTTTCTATTTTTTCATTTTTATTTACACTTGGTAATATACGTTTTATATCTTGCTTTTTATAACCTAAGTTTTCTAAAGCATCAACTAATTCTGTATTAACCGGTTCACTAATATTGTTACTAACTAATTTACCTTTTAAATCTAATATTATTTGACGAGCTACTTTATCTCCTATTTTAGGGAATTTTTTTAAATATAAGATATTTTCTCTTTCAATAGCATCTATTATACCACTAATTGTTCCAGTTGCAAGCATAGGAAGTGCCATTTTGCATCCTAATCCTTTTACACTAATTAATTTTAAAAATAAGCTTCTTTCTTCTTTATCTCTAAAACCATATAAAACATTTTCATCTTCACTTATTTTATTATATAAATATATTTTATACTCATGGTCTAATTCGAAAACATAAGGATTACTTGTATATACTAAATAACCAATATTATTATTTTCAATTACAATATAACTTGGTTCTTGTTCTGTTATCTTTCCTATTATATATGAATACATAAAAATCACCCATAATAATTATATCATGAATGATTTATAAAGGAAATTATTTTATAAATTATTAACAACTTGCTTAAACTCTGTACCTCTTACTTCAAATGATTCATATTGATCCCAAGAAGCACAAGCAGGAGAAAGTAAAATTGTATCACCACAATTAGATATTTGATAAGCATATTTAGTTGCTTCTTCTAAGTTATTAACAACTTTACATTCAATGTTGTTTTCTTTAGCAAAAAGATTTATTCTATCTTTTGTTTCACCATAACAAATAATATTTTTTACATTATTTAAATAAGGTACCAATTCGTCAAATGGATGTTTTCTATCTAACCCACCTAATAATAATATAATAGGTGTTTTAAATGAACCTAAAGCTATAATTGTTGCTTTTACATTAGTTGATTTAGAATCATTATAAAAATCTCTACCATTTAATGTTTTTACAAATTCAATTCTATGTTCAACCCCATTAAAATTATTTAATACTTTTTTAATTTCTTCATTGCTTACATCTAATATTTTACCAACACATATAGCGCACATAGCATTTTCATAATTATGATTACCTTTTATTTTAATATCTGATGTATCGATTATCTTTTCATCTTTATAATAAATAGCTTCATTTTTAATACATAAATCAGTTTCTTCACTACTAGAGAAATATATTTTATTTGATTTTATATTTAATGTGTCGTTGTAACAATCTTTATTTGATTTATTTATTATAGCTATATCAGATGATGTATGATGATCAAATATTCGACATTTGTTTTGTTTATAATATTCAAATGTTCCAAAATGATCAATATGAACTTCATACAAATTTGTCATAATGCTAATATCAGTTTTAAATAAATCAAAATCATGTAATTGATGTCCTGCTATTTCTAAAACAAGAATATCATTTTCTTTTATATCATTTATTAAAGATGATAATGGATAACCAATATTACCTCCTAAATGAACTTTATTTTTATATTTTTCTTTTAATATTTCATATGTCAATGTTGTTGTAGTTGTTTTCCCATTAGAACCTGTTATACCTATTATCTTAACATTTTTTGGTAAGAAATTATAAGCAACTTCTAATTCATTAACTACTTTAATATTTAAGTTTTCTGCTTTTAAAACAACTGGATGATTTAATTTAACACCAGGATTTTTAATAACATAATTATATGTTGAATCCAAATATTCATCTTGATTATCAGTAATTATTACTTTAACACCTAAATTTTCTAATTCTTTTACTTTATCATTATCTTGTTCTTTACAATCAGTAATAGTTATTTCATTATTATATTTACTTAATAATTTCGCAACTTCATAACCACTACGTGCTAAACCTAAAATATAGATTTTACTATTTTTATACATTTTCAATCACCTACACTATTATAATACTAAAATAGTAATTTGTTAATCTATATTTAATTTTTCTTTTATTTCATTTTCAGTTAAATTAGTATAAAAAGCAATTTTATCAATACTCATTCCTTTAGAATAAAAGGTTTTAACCATATCAGAAATAGCTTCCATCTTTCCTTCTATTTTTCCTTCTATTTTAC
>CAYNYX010000051.1:0-7144 GCA_964401535.1 uncultured Muribaculaceae bacterium
AACACTGGTTGTTGGAAAACAAAAAGCAATGTCAATTAAAGCATTTTTTGAAGCTACTAAATTTCTTGGCAATACTAAATCACTATTATCATTGATTTTTCTTTCCTCTAATCTGACTATATATTTTGTCCCATTATTTTCTATTTCTAACCATTCTATTTTATCTTTATATTTATTTAATATTTCTTCTTTTATTTTTTTTAATTCATTATAATTTTTTTTAAAACTATATTTTTTTATATTATATATTTCTAATTCTTCTTTAATAAAATCTCTTATTTCTTTACTATTATGTATTACTTCTATATTAAATGTGATATTAGATAATATATATATTATAAATATTCCTATTATTAAAAATATAATTAAATATTTATTTATTTTTAATTTACTTTTATATTTTATAAAACCATAACTATCTATTATTTCAACTTCATATATTGTTTTAATATCTAATATTTTAGAATAATCTGATACATTTATTATTATTTCTATATTATCTTTATTTTTAATTAAATTAAATATTTCTATTTTATTAAATCTTATTTTTTTAATAAAATTATTTAAATTTTTACCTTTAATTCTTAATTTTATTTTACTAATATTATCACCTTAGTTCTATATTATTTATACTACCTTCTATTAGTAATTCATCATTTAGTATTTTTTTAACAACTAAGTTGTTTCCTTTTATAATTAGTTTTCCTTTTATATATTTTATTTTAACTTCAAAATCATTAAAATCTATTAATTCAATATAATTAACTATATTTACTTTATTATTTAATAATGTTATTTTAAATTCTTCATCTAATATATGTGATCTTATATTATTGATTAAATTCATAATTATCACCTTAATTAATTATATTTATACATAAGAAAAATATGTTTTACATTAAACATATTTTTTATCTTTACATTTTTTTATTAGCTTTTAATTCATCTATATTTGAAGATGTTTTATCTATCTCTTTTTTTACATTATTTTCAACAAATAATTCTTTCTTTACTTTTAAATATTCTCTTATTATCTTTAATATTACATTTTTATCTTCTATTTCATATTCATTCATTAAATCATTATATATATTCATTATTAAATCATTTCCATTTTCTGTAAACATTTTATTTACTTCTTTTGAAAATTTATGAGTTAAAGCAAACATTAAATCTTTATCATCTACTTCATATTTATCAAATATACATTTTAATATAGCTTCATACATATCTATATTATATTCTTTTAATAAATGTATTACTTTACTTGAATCTATTCCTTTATTTAATAAAACATGTTTTAATAATTTTTCATCTACTTCTAATTCATATACATAAAATCTTGGATTTTCTTGTCCATGTTTCTTATAGTATTCTATTGCATTTTCTATACTCATATTATATCTTTTTATTGTATTATAAATAACATCATAATTTAATCTATTTATTATACAAAATTCTCTTAATGTTTTCCCTTCATGATATATTACATTACCTTTTTTATGTTCTATATTATCTCTATTTAATATTTTAATAAAGTTTTCCATATTTATTTTTATATTTTCTTCATTAAACAATGATTCCATTGGTATTTCACTTTTTTTAAATAAATATTCTTCTTCTAACTCATTTATTTTATCTTGTAAATCTTTTGGTCTTGATTTAATTTCTTTTTTAATTGAATTGATTTCCTTATTACTTTTAAATTCAATAGAATCTTGGATTTCCCACACCATTCCTATTGCTTTTAATTTCGCAATTTGCTCTGGAGTTATTTTATTGTGTACATGACCTTTTTTTTCTTGCCTTTGATTACTAATCCAGATTCCTAAATTATAACCATTTTCATCATATTCATAACCATTCTTTGTTTTAAAATCAATTGGTATTGCTAAATTACCATTATGTTCATAATAAGAACTTGCTAAAGCATACATTTTATTCCATTTATCTTCATTTTCATTATTAATATTTATTATATTTTCATCTTTTCGTAATTCAGTGTTTTTTTGGGAATCCCATAACATTCTTATATTTTCTAATTTTTCTATTCTTTTTGCACTAAGTTTTTTATTTTTATAATTTACTCTTTGAGTAGTAATCCAAGTTCCTAAATTATAACCATCTTCATTATATTCATAACCATTTCTTGTTTTAAAATATCTTTTAATTTTTAAATTACCATTATATTCATAATAAGTGCTTGCTAAAGCATACATTTTATCCCAATTTTCTGTTCTATGATTCCATTCTACTCCTATACTTTCTAACTTTTCTACTAATTCAGTATCTAAACAATTTTCATTATATCTTGTTTTTTGAGTTCTAAGCCATATTCCTAATTTGTAACCATCTTTATCATATTCATAACCATTTTTAGTTTTAAAATCTTGTTTAATTCTTAAATCACCATGTTTTTCATAATAAAGATTTGCTAAAGCATACATTTCATCCCATTTTTCTGCATGATAATCCCATCTAATCTTAATACTTTCCAATTTTTTAATTTTTTCTCTATTAAAATTACCTCTTTGATAAAATCTCTTTTGGGTTTTTAACCAATCACCTAATGCATATCCATCACAATCATATGTATATCCATTTTTAGTTTTAAAAGTTCGTGGTATATCTAAGTTCCCATTATATTTGTAATACAAACACGCAAGTTCATATCTTTCATTCCATTTTGTTTTATTCATACACTACCCCACATATAATTTTTAAAATTTATTATTTTATATTATATATCTTTTACCTTTTTATGTAAAGCTCTATTTATACCATTTCCTATAATATCACTTAAATTTTTAATCAAATAATCTATCTCTTTAGGAGTAACCATTAAATTGTAACCAATTGGATTTAATACTTCATATACTAATTCTTTAGTCTCATCTTTCTCTAAATTACCTACTAATCCTAATAACTCTTTCTTATCATTTTCATCTATTTTTATATCCTTATTCAAATAATTTTTATTTATAACTAATTTATCAATAGGATTATTCATATTATTTTTAGTATAAGTAAATTTCTTAATCATAAAATCAATTGTATCACTAACAATAGTAGGAGCATCTAAAACAGTAGGAACACCGATCGCTAAAACAGGAATACCTAATGTATCATAACTTATTTCTTTTCTATTATTACCCACTCCACTACCAGGATTTATACCAGTATCGGTAATTTGAATAGTTTTATTTAATCTTTCTAAAGAACTAGATGCAAGTGAATCAATAACAATCAATTCATCAGGTTTTAAATAAGAAATAACACCTTTTATAATATCAATAGTTTCAATACCAGTTTCTCCCATAACTCCTGGTTTAATCGCACTAACTCTTTTAAAACCATTTTCCAAAGCATTTAATTCATACATATGATTTGTCACAATTATATGATCAATAGCTTCTGGGCCTAATGAATCAGGTGTTACTTTATCATTACCTAATCCTATAATTAAAATATGATTTTTTTTAATCATTTTTTTTAATATTTTAGAAAATATTTTTTTTAATTTTTCTTTATTATTATAATCTGTCACATCTCTAAATTCTATAGTTATATATCTACCTTTTTTCTTATTTATTTTTCTAGATATTTCATCATCAACAATAATATCAGTAATAATAATATCATCTATTTTTTCACCTTTATTATTTGGTAAAAGATCTAGAGCTAAATCAGTTCTTACATCATATTTATTTAAATCAATTTCATGATTCATTTTATCACCACTATTATATTTAACATCAACCAAAAAAAAATACTTATCTTTACAAATAAGTATTTTTTTTAATCAATAATTTTTCATCATTTTCTATTTTATAATCATCAGTTTCAAGAAATTTTTTTAATTTTTTTACTTCTTCTAAAGAATATTCATCAATTGTATTTATGTTAATAGCCCATAGATTTTTTTCTTCTAATTCTTCTCGCATATTTAAATAAATATTATATTTTTCTAATTCATTATTTTTTCTTTTTAATTGAGATAATACAAACGCATATAACAAAGTTGCCATTCCTAATATAGTTCCACCTAATAATAAAATTATTTTAGTATTAAAAGAAGTAATAACAAACGAATAACTAAGCGCTAATGTAGAAACTATAGCTCTAGATATAAGTAAAAAAGTACACTTTGAAATACTATTTTTAGTTAACTCATAACTTTTTTTATCTCTTTCTTTAGCTTGTTCAATCATTTTATTATATATAACATCTATATTATGATTTGTAATTGGAAATATATCGGCACTACCATCTAAATAATGAACCACAAAATCATTTTCAAAAATAAAATAACCCTTAATCAATTCTTCATAATTTGCATCTTTATATCCATACTGCATAAAACCACCCACAACACTTGCTTTATATAATACCATTTTATATATAAAAAAAGCAATATTTTTCTAAAACTATTGATAATTTTACTATTTTAAACTATATATTATTATAAAATGAATTATTTTATAATAAATAATTGCATTTTTTTAGATTATTTGTTAAAATATGTAATAGTTATGTGGAGGTGAATAATATGCCAAATATGAAAAACGCTAAAAAGAAAATAAAAACTATCGCAAAAGAAAAAGCTTTAAACAATGAATTCAAAGCTAGTATGAAAACAGCTATTAAAAGTGTTGAAAAAGCTGTAAGTGCTAAAGATAAAGAAAAAGCAAAAGAAAACTTAAAAGTTGCGATTAAAAGAATAGATAAAGCCACAAGTAAAAAAGTTATCTCAAAAAACACAAATTCTCGTAACAAAGCACGTTTGACAAAAAAAGTAAATGAATTAGCATAATTACTTTTTTTTTTAGTCTTTTTATTATATAATTATATTAGGTGAGAATATGAAAAAAGTAATATCAATAATTTTACTATTAATTATATTCTTAAGTGTTTACTTTTTTAGAGATGATATCACAAATTTCGTACTAGATTTAATATATCCTAGAGAAATAATTACTCAAGATATTAATGATTATAAAATAAATTATAAATTCAAATATATTGAAGAAACAGATGATTTCTATATTAAAAATGAACAACATTTTTTAAATATATTATATACTATTTTAAATAACGGATGGAATGATTTTACTTTTTATTGTGATAAAAAATATTTAACTTGTCAAAAAGATATTAATAGTTTAATTCATGAAAAACAACTAATATCTCATATAAATAACTTTGTTGCACCATATAATTCTTATGAAAATATTTCTATCATCATCGGAGAAAGAGGAAAAATTACTTTACTTTTATTAAAAAAATATTCTGCAAGAGATATTTTATCAATCAATCAAAAAGTTGATAGCATATATAGTTATCTAATTAAAGACAATATGAATAACTCTACAAAAATAAGGACTATTCATGATTATATTATTAAAAATACAGTATATAGAGAAAATGTAAATGATCAAGATAAAGCATCTGGAGCTCTACTATATAATCAAGCTGTTTGTAGTGGTTATACTGATGCAATGGCATTATTCTTAAATAAAATGAATATTCCAAATTATCGTATTTCAAGTGATGATCATGTTTGGAATTTAGTATATTTAA
Organism: uncultured Muribaculaceae bacterium; assembly: GCA_964401535.1. Taxonomy (GTDB): domain Bacteria; phylum Bacillota_I; class Bacilli_A; order RF39; family UBA660; genus CAYNYX01. Next base: position 5,581 of record CAYNYX010000051.1, read on the forward strand.
ATAACAAATGGCAACATATAGACTTAACTTGGGATGATCCAGTTACTAATACAGGTGCTAACGTATTAACTCATGATTATTACTTAATAGATACAAATGAATTACTAAAATTAGATAAAGAAAGTCACAATTTTGATTTTACAATATATAAAGAAGCCAGCAACCAATAAAGGTTGCTTTAAATTTGTTCTATTGGTAATGTAATTATTACTTTAGTACCTTCATTTTCTATTGAATCATATATTATATTACCATTATGTTTTTTTATAATCTCAATAGATAAAGGAATACCTAAACCTGTACCTTGATATTTTGTTGTAAAAAAAGGTTCTTTTATTTTTTCTAAATTACTTTTTTCAATACCAATTCCATTATCTTTTATAATTATTTCTATATAATCTTTACAATCTTTAGCTAATATTTCTATATAACCATTACTTTCTATTGCTTCAACACTATTTTTAATTATATTTACAAAAACTTGTACTAATCTATTATAATCACCTTTTATATATAACTCATCATCCCCTATTTCAATATTAGTTTTTATATTTTTTTCTTTAAATAAACTACTATAATTTTCAACAATTTGTTCTAACAACATATTTATATCTATAATATCTATATTAATTGTTACCTTACTCATACTTAAAAAATCACCCAATAAAATTAAAGTTCTTTCAATTTCTTCTTTTATAATCGGTATATAATTTCTACTATGTTCAACATTATTAACATCATACATATCTAAATATCCTTTACATACAGCTAAAGGATTTTTTATCTCATGAGTTATTTTGAATAAAGAAGATGCTATTTGTTTATCATTTTCTAAATCTTTAACAGATTTATATAAAATTGTTACTTCATTTAATTTATCTATTAATTTTATTAAAAATAAACAAAATGCTGAAAAAAATATAATAGTTTGAAATATATAACCTAAATCATATTTATCATAAGATATAACTATAAATAATAAACTACTTATTATAACAATTAAATAATTTAAAAGCTTGTTATTTACAATATCATATTTACTTAATACATATATTAAATAATAAGTAGAATATATCAAAAATATTAAAAATAGATTACTATTTATTACAATACTATATACAATTAATATAATTATAGAAATAGCAATTGAACAAATTTCCCTTTTTTTATAATAACTAAGTAACAATATAGCATTAAGTAATATTAATACTAATGAATCAATTTCTCCTATACTTAATACTAAATAAATAGAAGAAAAGAAAGCAACTTCTAAAAATGTATCATTTACTTTTTTTTCTAATGCTTTACTATTTATTGAATAAACAAAATAAAACAATATAGGAAAAATTAATAATATAATATCAATAATTAAACTTTGCAAATATATCACCTCGTCTATATTATATAATAACCATTATGTCATATTTTGTCGAATAAAGAAAAAAAGTGAAAATTTTCTCACTTTATGTCATTTATATATCTTTCTAATTGTTTAGTATCATCATCTAGTATTATTTTTAAAACATTATCAATTTCAACAATTCCTTTAGCACCAATTCTTTGA
>CAYNYX010000052.1:0-6982 GCA_964401535.1 uncultured Muribaculaceae bacterium
AGGTGCATTAACTGTAGGTATTGTTACTAAACCATTCTCATTTGAAGGTAAAAAGAGAATGGAACAAGCTATGAGTGGTTTAGAAGAATTAAAGAAAAATGTTGATACTTTAATAGTTATTCCAAATGATAGATTAAGAGAAATAATTGATAAATCAACTCCTTTATTAACTTCATTTAAAGAAGTAGATAATGTATTAAGAAGAGGTGTTCAATCAATTTCTGATTTAATTGCTGTTGCAGGATTAATTAACTTAGACTTTGCTGACGTTAAAACTGTAATGGAAAAAAGAGGAAATGCTTTAATTGGTATTGGTATGGGTTCAGGAGAAGGAAGAGCAACAGAAGCTGCTAAACAAGCAGTATCAAGCCCTTTACTTGAAACTAGTATAAGTGGAGCTACTGATGCTATTATAAATGTAACAGGTGGTAATAACTTAACTTTATTTGAAGTTGAAGAAGCTGCTGAAGTTATTAGAACAAGTGCTAATACTGATATAAATACTATATTTGGTGCAGTAATCAATGAAAATTTAGATGATGAAGTTATTGTTACTGTTATCGCAACAGGATTTGAAGATAATACAGAACCTTTATATCATGCTTATTCAAAAAGAGAAGAAGTTACAAATAATGATAGTGATGATAGTGATGATACTATTATTCCATCATTCTTAAAGAAGAGAAGTTTTTAATAAAAAATATTGAATTAATTTTCAATATTTTTTATTTCAATTATTTCTATTTCATAAGGGTACATTTTATTAAAAGGATATAAAAATTTAGGAGCATGATTTGAAAATTTTAGAATTCCTTTAGATATAATAACAGTTGTATTATTAAAGGTATATTTACCTTTAGAATATTTTGGGAATATTGTTGCCCCAGGCCCTATAAAACCTCTATTTTTAGGAACTAATTTTTCTAATATTTTTGGAACTAAACCATTATGCATATGACCACATAAGATTAAATCTTGATTTTTAATAAAATCATGATTGTATAATTTTTTATTTCCTAAAACACTTTGTGGGGAATGGCATAATAAAATATTATATTTGGTATTATCTATTTTAAAATTAAGATTCTTTAAATCATTTAAAAAAATAATAGGATTATCTTCATACTTATATCTATTAAAAGGAGAATTATAACCAGTAAAGATAATATTATTATCAATATATTGTTCATTATCTAAAACAATTACATTTTTAATGTTATTTAATCTATTAAACCATTCTTTATTGGAATAGTAACTTTGTTTATGTTTAATAATAGCTGTAACATCATGATTTCCTAAAGAAATAATAATTTTAGAATAATTACTTAAATTCTTAAAAAAATCTAAGATTATATCATCACCATTTATAGATTCATCCAAAATATCACCTGGAAGACAAATATAATTAGGTTTAATATTTTTAATTTCTTCTATTATATTACTTAAAATATTATTATCATATCCTTTTACATAATGTAAATCTGATAATAAAGCTATTTTTGTATTTAACTTTGTTGATTTAATATTGTACATGTTATCACCATTATTATTATATAATAAAAATTAAAGAAATTGTTAAAAAAATGATATAATTATTATGGTGATAAAAATGAAAGTGTTATCAATAAAAGAACCTTGGGCTTCATTAATAGTAAATGGTTATAAAAAATATGAGTTTAGAACATGGAATAGTAAATATCGCGGCAAGTTTTATATACAAGCTTCTTTAAAACCTGATTTAAAGAATCTAGATAGATTTAAAGAGTTTAATTTAGATTATAGTAGTGGTGAAATAATTGGTGAAGCAGAAATTTATGATGTTATTAAATGTAATAAAGAATTTGTTGATAAATTAAGAAAAGATAATAAATTAGTATATGATACTAGTGATTACGATTCATATGCTTTTGCTTTAAAAAATATAAAAAAATATGATAAAAATAAAAGAATTAAAATAAAAGGTAAATTAGGTTTTTTTGAATTAAAGAAAGAGTAATATAAAACCTTTTAATGACATATTGAATGATAATATATAAAATTTTACATTAAAACTGTCTAGTTTAATTAAATTATTTTAAGAGTTGTTTAAATAAACTCTTTTTTATTGTATAATAAATGTGGTGGTATAAATGCAGAGATATTTTGCGAAGGAAAAACAAGAAAATAACTTTATTTTAAATGATAATGATTTATATCATATTACAACTGTAATGAGAATGAAAACTAATGATAAAATAGAAGTTGTTTATAATAATATCTTACATATTTGTACACTTAATATAAGTAATGATATAAAAATAATAATAGAAAAAGAAATAAAAGCAGAAGATAATAATAAAAGAATAAATTTGATTTTGCCTTTATTAAAAGAACAAAAACAAGATTTAGTTATTCAAAAAGCAACTGAATTGGGAGTAAATAAATTAATATTTTTACAAACTGAAAGAACATTAGTAAAAATAGAAGAAAATAAGAAAATAAAAAAATTAGAAAGATGGTATAAGATAGCTAAAGAAGCATCAGAACAATCTAAAAGATTAGATATACCAGTTATTGAAATAAAAAATGATTTAAAAGATTTAAATAATTTAAAAGGACTTAATTTAGTATGTGATACTAAAGAAACTAAAAAAAACATCAAAAATGCTTTGAAAAATCAAGGCATGTATGATACAATAAATATTGTAATAGGACCTGAAGGCGGGTTATCTAATAAAGAAATTGAATACTTAAATAAAATAGGTTTTGAATCAATTACATTTGGAAATAGAATTCTTAGAGTTGAAACAGTGCCAATTTATTTATTAAGCATTATAAATTATGAATTGATGGAGTGGTAATATGGAATTAATTAACAAAATATTAGAAAATGATACAATTTTTTATTCAGTTATAGGAGCTTTAGTATTTTTATTAGTATTAATAATATGTTTTTTAATTTTTGGAAAAAAAGGAAAAAAAGATGTTGTAACAGAATATGAAGATAAAAAAGAAGTAGAAGAAATAGAAAAAAAACAACAAGAGATGACTCAAGATCAAATATCAGCTAAAATGGAATTACAAAGAGTTTTAGAGCAAATGAATGAAGATATTACTGCTAAACCTAAAGAAGCTATTGATGCATTTGAAGCAGAACAAGAAGAGAATGCGATTATTAGTTATCAAGAATTAGTAAATAATGTTAAGAATGAAAAAGCAATTAAAATAGATTTAAAAGATGTATATGAAGATGAATATTTAGAAGAAGAAATTAAACCTAGTATAGAAAAAGAAACAATAATTGAAAAAGAAGAACCTGTTGTTCAAAAAATAGAAGAACCAATCATTCAAAAGGTGGAAGAAACTAACAAAAATGATGATTCTAGTATAGAAGTAGTAGAAATAAATGAAGAATTAAATGAATTATTATCACAAAAAACAAATCAAAAAATAGAAGAAAAAATAGAAGAATCAAATAATAAAATAGAAGAAAAAAAAGAACCAATTAATTATCGATATGCAACTCGTTCTTTTAAAACAACAGAAGTATTTTCACCAATATTTGGAAAACAAGAAACAAAAGAAACACGTCCTAAAGATAATTATGAAGAAAAAGAAAAATTTAAAGAAAACTTAATTGAAATAGAAAATACTCTTGAAATGGAACCATTAACAGATGAAGATAAATTCAATGAAGAATTTTTATCAGCCTTAAAAAAATTCCGTAAAAATCTATGAAATTTTATATTTATACATTAGGTTGTAAAGTTAACTCTTATGAAAGTAATATAATGAGTGAAGTTTTAATAGAAAATGGTTATATAAAGGGATTAGAAGATAACTCTGATATATATATCATAAATACTTGTTCCGTAACTAATACAGCCGATAACAAATCATTAAAGACTATAAGAGGAGCAATTAGAAAAAATAGTAAAGCTATTATTATTGTAGTAGGTTGTTTAACACAAATAAAATATAAAGAAATAGAAAAAATTGAAGGCGTATCTATTATTTTAGGTAATCAAGATAAATCTAATATAGTTAAATACATAAAAGAATATCAAAATAAACAAATAACTAAAATATATGATTTAAATAAAATAGAATTTGAAAATATGAAATTAAATAATTTTGATAAAACAAGAGCTTTTGTTAAAATACAAGATGGTTGTAATAACTATTGTTCATATTGTATTATACCTTATACAAGAGGTAATATAAGAAGTAAAGAAGCTGCTATAGTTTTAGATGAAATAAAATGTTTAGTAAATAATGGTCATCATGAAATAGTTTTAACTGGTATTCATACAGGTCATTATAATACTGAAACTTATGATTTATCAGATTTAATAAATGAAATATGTAAGATTAAAAATTTAACAAGACTTAGAATATCATCTATAGAAATAACAGAATTAAACGACAAATTTTTAAATACATTAAAAAATAATACTATTTTAGTAGATCATTTACATATTCCATTACAATCTGGATGTAATAAAACATTAAAAGAAATGAATCGTAAATATGACATAGATTATTTCAAAAACAAAATAAATGAAATAAGAAAAATAAGACCTTTAATATCAATAACTACTGATGTAATAGTAGGATTTCCCAATGAAACAGAGAATGATTTTAAAGAAACTATAAATAATATAAAAGATATTGCTTTTTCTAAAATACATGTATTTCCTTATTCAAAAAGAGATAATACTAAAGCATCATTAATGAGTAATCAAATATCAGAAAATATTAAAAAAGAAAGAGTAAAAATATTATTAGATTTATCAAAAGAATTAGAAAATAATTATTTTAATAAATTTATAAATAAAAAAACAATATTTATTCCAGAAGTATATAAAAATGACTATATTATAGGTCATACAGCTAATTATTTATTAGTTAAAACAAAAGGAAATAAGGAAGATTTAAATAAGGATATTGAAGTTACGATTAAAGAAATAGAATATCCTTATGTTATAGGAACAAAGTAACCTTACTTTGTTTTTTAAATAGGAGGTATTATGAGTTATATAAAAGGTAATTATAAAGGTTCTATATATGAATCAGACAAAAATTATGTAATTGGTTTATTTAAAATAAAAGAAACTGATGATGAAGAAATGAATAATTATGTTAATAAAACTATAACTTTTACTGGTTATTTTGATTCATTAAATACCGAAGAAAACTATATATTTTATGGTGATACATCCATTCATCCTAAATATGGATTACAATATACTGTAAAAGAATATGAAAGAATTAAACCAAGTGATATTGATGGTATAATCTCCTTTTTAGCAAGCCCACTTTTTAAAGGAGTAGGAGATAAACTTGCTAGTAAAATAGTTAATACTTTAGGAGTAAATACTTTAAATTTAATATTAGAAGATAAAAATAATTTACTTCAAATACCTAAATTAAGTAGTAAAAAAATAAATAGTATTTATGATACTTTAGTAAAATATGAAGATAGTCATAATACTATTGTTTATTTAACTGAATTAGGTTTTACTATGAAAGATTCATTAACTATTTACAATAAATATAAATATGAAACAATAAGTAGAATAGAATATAATATATATAAATTAATAGATGATATAGATGAAATTAATTTTTTAAAAATAGATGAAATTGGTAAAAAAATGAATATTGATCCTAATGATGATAGAAGAATTAAAGCTTGTATTTATTATATTATGGAGAGTATTACATATAATAATGGTGATACTTATTTATTATTTGATGATATATATGAAACAACTATAAATTATTTAAAATATGAAGTAGAAAAAGAAAAATTCAATAATTTTTTAATTGAAATCATGGATGAAGATAAAATAGTTATAGAAAAAGAAAAATATTATTTAAAAAATATTTATCAATCAGAAAATAATATAGCTTATAAAATTAAAATATTAACTGAAAAACCCCAAACAAAATATAAAAATTTAAATAATTATATTAATGAATTAGAAAAAATTGATAATATTTCATATAATGATGAACAAAAGAAAGCTATTATTTCATCTTTAGAAAATAATGTTTCTATTATAACTGGAGGACCAGGTACTGGTAAAACTACTATTATAAAAGCAATTGTAAATTTATATAAAATATTAAATAAATTAAATGATGATGAATTAAATGAACAAATTAAATTACTTGCTCCAACTGGAAGAGCATCTAAAAGAATGACTGAGGCAACATTAATTAAAGCATCAACAATTCATAGGTTTTTAAAATGGGATAAAGAAACTAATTTATTTGGTATAAATGAATATAATAAGGATTATAGTAGATTTATTATCGTTGATGAAGTAAGTATGCTAGATACATTATTATTAGATTCTTTATTTAAAGGATTAACAAATGATATAAAAATAGTATTAGTAGGAGATTATAATCAATTACCAAGTGTTGGACCTGGTTTAGTTTTAAAAGACTTAATTGATTCAGATTGTATAAATATAATTAAATTAAATCAACTTTATAGACAAGATGAAGAATCATATATTCCTGTTTTAGCTAAAGAAATAAATAATGATGATTTATCTGATAATTTTATTGATTCAAGAAGTGATTATACTTTTTTAGAATGTAGTACTATGGGTATTAGAGGTACTTTAATTGATATTTGTAATAAATTAGTTGATAAAAATTATTCTTATAAAAAAGTACAAGTTATGGCACCAATGTATGCATCTTTAAATGGAATTGATAATTTGAATAAAATTTTACAAAATATATTTAATCCTGCTGATAAATCTAAGAAAGAAATAGTATATGGAGATGTTATATTTAGAGAAAATGATAAAATTTTACAATTAGTAAATATACCTGATGAAAATATATTTAATGGTGATATAGGAGTTATAACTAAAATTATTCCATCTAATATTAGTGAAAGTAAAAAAAATGAAATTGTTATTGATTTTGATGGTAATATTGTTACATTTTTACCTAAAGATTTTAATAAAATAAAACATGG
>CAYNYX010000053.1:0-303 GCA_964401535.1 uncultured Muribaculaceae bacterium
AGCACTAGCTAGTAAGTATCTTTCAACTTCCATATCTAATAAACGTTCAATAGTATTTAATGAATTGTTTGTATGGATTGTAGATAATACTAAATGACCTGTGATTGATGCTCTAACAGCTATTTTAGCAGTTTCAGTATCACGAATTTCTCCAATCATTATGATGTTTGGATCTTGTCTTAATATTGATCTTAAACTTTGAGCAAATGTTAATCCTATTTCGGCATTAGTTTGGATTTGGTTAATTCCTTCAATATCCATTTCAATAGGATCTTCAACTGTTATTATGTTTGTTTCTTCACG
>CAYNYX010000053.1:313-6957 GCA_964401535.1 uncultured Muribaculaceae bacterium
TAATATAGAATAAACTGTTGTTGATTTACCAGAACCAGTAGCTCCAGTAACTAAAATAATACCATTAGGGATACTAATCATTTGTAAAACTTTTTTATAATTATCATCACTAAATCCTAAGTTTTCAAGTCCCGCAAGACTCATAGAATAATCTAAGATACGGACAACTATTTTTTCACCATTACTAGTTGGAATACAAGAAACACGGAGATCTAATGCTATACCTTGAAGAGTAGTTTTTATTGCACCATCTTGTGGTAATCTTGATTCAGTAATATTCATTCCACTTATTATTTTAATTCTTGTAATTAGGTTTTTTTTGATTGTATTAGGTACTTCAGTATAATCCATTAAAGCTCCATCAATTCTTATTCTTACTCTCATATAATTCATTAATGGATCGAAATGGATATCGGATGCACCTTTTTTAGTCGCGTCCAACAACATTTCATTTACAATCTCAACAACAGGCATTTTCTCATAGTCAAATGTCCTTAACATAAATTCATCCCCTTTTAGTCTTTTAGACTAGATTTTATTCTAAATATATTATATAATAGTTTTAAGATAAATACAAGAGTAGGTGATAAAGTTATGAAAAAAAATGGATTTGTTTTAGTAGAAACGTTAGTCGCAACAACATTAATTGCAGTTGTGTTTACATTTTTATATATCCAATTTAATAATATAAATGAAAACTATCGTAAAACTTATGAAAATAATACTGTTGAGGGATTATATGGATTATATAATATCAAAAGTCTACTTTTAAGCAATGGTTATGATGATATTAAAAATTCTTTAACTGATTATGTAGATATTACTGAATGTTCTAACTTTACAAATATGAATCAATGTACTAATTTATTTAATGTATTAGGTGTAGAACAACTAATATTTATGAAAGATGATATAATTAATTTAAAATCATCATTATTAAGTGATAATAATATAAGTGATAATTTTAAATCATTTATTAAAATTGTAAATACTGATACTATATTAGATGGATATAGATTATTAGTTGAATATGAAAATGGCAGTTGTGCAACTTTAAAGGTGGGATTTTAATGAATAAAAAGGGATTTACAGTTATAGAATTATTAACAACTTTTGCTCTTGTTGCTATAGTAGCAGCTCTTTTAATTCAAATAACTACTAGTTTAAATAGTATGTATAATAATACTTCAATAAAAACCGAATTATATTATAAACAAAGTATTATAAGCAAAAATATAAATGAAGCTTTTTTAAATAAATCAATTTTATCAATAAATGAATGTGGTGATAATTGCTTAGATATATTATATAGTGACTATAGCGATTGTACTATTAAAATAGAAAACAATTTGATTTATATTGGAGATAAAACTTATGAAATAGTTAAAAATAGTAAAATAGGTATAGTAAAAATGGATATTTTATATTCACCAATACCATTAAATTATAAAAATGATACTATTTTAAATATAAGAATACCAATTACTTACAGTGGTTTTGAAAATGATTATGGCATTAATTTAGTTTATCAATATAATAGATCTAGTGTAACTGTAACATTATAAATAATAGTATAAATGATATTAAAGTATGAAGTAATCTAGCTAAAAGATAAGGAAGATATTTAATATTTATATCAGATAATATGCTGAAATTTTGTAAGTGACAACTGATACCACCAAATGATAGAAATGAAATAGAAAGAAGAGCTTTAAATTTAATAGAAATATTTAAAGTATCTATATTATTTATACCATTTGTAAAATCAAATAAGCCTTTTATAATAGATTTTAATAAATAGTTATCAGTTAAATTACAAATTATGTTTGATAAAATAGATATAGTAGTAATAGTACCTAATATTAATAATAAAGTATTGATACTTTTTTTAATTGATGAAGTTAAAATATTAATTAAATTATCACTTTTTATTAAAGTTATTCTAATTTTATTAGGTTTTTGATTAGTTTTATTGTAATTTCTAAATATTAATCCAATAATTATATTAGATATATAATGAATGAATAATATTAATAAACTTAATTTAAAACTATTTAAATAAATAGATAAAGTACTTATAATATATAAGGGATTAACAAAATGTGTAAATAAAATAATTTTATTAATCATTTTAGAATCAATATTACCCTTATCATATAATTCTTTAATTGTTTTATTGGAACTTGAATATCCTGATATTAAACTAATTATGAATATATAAGAACATATTTTATCAGTTTTAAATATTTTAATAAATAAGTTTTTAAATAGTTCACTTATTATATCTGCTAGACCATAATTTATTAATAAATCAGATAATATAAAAAAAGGAAATAAAGAAGGAAAAAGATTATTTTTAAATATTTCTATTGAATTTAGACATGATTCAATAATTATATTTGAATTAAAAATTAAAATAATAAATAGAATTAATAAAATACTAATTATAAAAAGGTTTTTCTTCATTAGATTCTCCTATAGAAAGGTTAATTATGTTTAATAAAGTATATGAAAAAGTAAAAGATTTAATTAAAGAATATTATAAAGTATTTATTATTTATATTGTTTTATTATTGCTTATAACTGTTAAATTACCTTATATTATAGATGTACCAGGGGGTATTATAAATGTAAATGGTAGAGTTCAAATTGAAACATCTAATGATATAAATGGTACTATAAATTATGCTTATGTTAGCGAAATAAGAGCTACTATTCCTACGTTATTGATTTCTTTATTTAAAAAAACATGGGATGTTGAAGAAATAAATTCGAATGCTTTAAATGATGAAGAATATAAAGATATATTATTTAGAGATAAAATGTATTTAAAAGAAAGTATAAGTAATGCAACAATAGTTGCTTATAATAAATTAGGATTAGATGTTAAAGTTATATCTCAAAAATTGATAGTAGTTGGAGATTTGAATTCTAATTTTAAAATAGGTGATGAAATATTAAAAGTAAATAATATAGAAGTTAATAGTTTAGAAAAATTTAAAGAAATAATAAATGATAAAAATATTAATGATATAATTGATATAGAAGTTATAAATAATAATGAAAAACATATTCGTAAGTGTAAAATTTATGAAGAAGAAGGAAGAAAAATAGTTGGAGTTTTATTATTAGAAGATAAAGAATTAGAATGTGATCCTATAATAAAAGTGAAAACTGAAAAAAGTGAATCAGGTTCTTCTGGTGGCTTAATGCTTGCTTTAACTATTTATGATAAATTAAGTGATGAAGATATAATAAAAGGGTTAAATATAGTAGGTACAGGTAGTATTGATAATAATGGTAATGTAGAAGAAATTGGTGGTATTAAATATAAATTATTAGGTGCAAGTAAAGAAAAAATAGATTTATTCTTTGTTCCTATCAATAATTATGAAGAAGCTACTAAAATAAATGAAGAATATGATTTAGGTTTTAAAATAGTTCCAATTAAAACATTTGATGAATTGGTTGAATATTTAAAAACATATAGAAAATAATGTTTATCTAACATTCATAGTGTTGACAAACATTATTTTTAATGTATAATAAAACTAATAAATTTAGTGGGGGTAAATTATGTTTACAAAAGAAGAAGTAATAGGAAAAATAGATAGTTCTATAAATAAGACTAGTCTTTCAATAAGTAGGCGTATAATTAGTAAACAAATTAGTATTGATGAAATAATAGAAATTGCTAAGAATAGTGATGTAAAGTTTATTGAAGAAATAGTTGATGCACTTATTGTAACAAATAATGCAGAGTATATATATAAATTTGCACTAGAAATACCGAATTTGCCAGTTAAAATTATTAATAATTTAGTAGAAGCAATTATTACAATAAATAATGAAAAATATATATGTATGTTTTATATGTTTGCACAATTTACATCGAACTTATCAGTTGAAAATAAAAATAAACTTGCTTCTTCAATAAGTAATACAAATAATATAGAATATCTATATGAATTTGCAAGATATATAAATAATTTATCAACTGAAATTGCAAATAAATTAATAGAATCTGTAATGAAAACAAATGATGCATATTATATGTATGTTTTAGCATGTAATGTAAAAAACGCTCCAATTATTGAATTAGCAAATGCTATAGCAAAAACAAATAATACAGAGTATATATATAAATTTGCAAGAGACATAACAAATGCACCGATAGATAAACTAGCAGAAGCAATTATTGCAACAAATAATGCAAAATATATATATGAATTTGTATATAATGTAAATAATGCTCCAATAGATAAATTAATAGAAGCAATTATTAAGATAGGTGTAGGTGACACAATACATATATACATACATATATTTGCACGCTTTACATCAAATTTATCAGTTGAAGATAAAAATAAGATAATAGAAGCAATTATTGCAACAAATAATGCAAAACATATATTTGAATTTACAAAAGATATAAATAATTTATCAACTGAAACTGTAAATAAATTAGCAGAAGCAATTATTGCAACAAATAATGCAGAGTATATATATGAATTTGCAAGAGACATAACAAATGCACCGATAGATAAACTAGCAGCAGCAATTATTACAACAAATAATGCAAAATATATATATGATTTTGCAAAAAATATAAATAATTTATCAACTGAAACTGTAAATAAATTAGCAGAATCTGTAATGAAAACAAAAGATGAATTTTATATGTATGTATTTGCATGTAATGTAAAAAATGCTCCAATTATTGAATTAACAAATGCTATAATAAAAACAAAAAATGTAAAATATATATATAAATTTGCAAGAGATGTAAAAAATGCCCCAACAAAAAAATTAACTGATGCATTATTTAATACAGATTATACAAAAGATGCAGAATATAAATATAAATTTGTACAATGTATAGAAACTAGTCCTGAAGAATATGTAATTCAAGGTATATTAGAAAAAAATCCAATAGACTTGATTGAATTCATTAATATGTATAAACCTTATTTTAAAAATTATTTTGAATTTAGTGAAAAAGTATTAATATATATTAAGGATAATATGGAAAAATTCAGTATTTTTACAGGTATATATATTGATTATATTATTAATCCTTATTCTAAATGTTTTAATAAATATAAATTAAATAAATTATATGTAGAATATCAAGAAGCAATGAAAGAAATAGACTCAAAACAAATAATTTTAGAAAATAATAGTATTAAAAACAAATAAGTAAAATTGCTTATTTGTTTTTATTATCTAAATATTAAAAATTTATATAAAATATATGATTTTTGTTATTACAGTTGATTTAATTTAATAATTTTGTTATAATTGTTTAGTCATTTAAAAAGAAAGGAGAAATTATGTCTAAAATAAAAATATTTAGTCTAGGTGGACTAAATGAAATTGGGAAAAACATGTATGTTGTTGAAGTAGAAAATGATATATTTGTATTTGATGCGGGTTTAAAATATGCGGATGATAATATGTTAGGAATTGATTATATTATTCCTAATTACGATTATTTAAAAGAAAATAAAGAAAGAATAAAAGGAATATTTATTACTCATGGTCATGATGAACAAATGGGTGCTTTAGCGGATATTATAATAGATTTACCAAATGTTAAAATATACGGAACTAAATTTACTATTGAAATTATAAAAGAACAATTATTAGAATGTAATTTAAACATTGATAATTTAGTAGTAATAAAACCACATAAAAAAATAGATTTTAATGAAAACAGTATATTTCCTGTTTCATTAACTCATAATGTACCTGATACAGTAGGATATGCTTTATATACAAAAGATGGAATAATTTTTTATACCGGTAATTTTATATTTGATCCAACAATGCAAGAATCATATAAAACAGATATAGGTAAATTAGCATATATAGGTAAACAAGATGTATTATGTTTAATGAGTGAATCACTTTATGCTGATAAAAAGGGTTTTACAAGTCCTAATCATAGATCAGCTAATGTTATAAGAGAAACTTTATCAAGAACTGATAATAGAATTATATTTAGTGTTTCAGAAACTCACTTTTATAGAATTCAAGAATTATTTACTGAATTAGAAAAAGTAAGTAGAAATGTAGTAATATTAGGTAAAAGATTACAAAGTATTATAAATAGTTCTATTGAAAATAAATATTTAAATTTCAAAAAAGAAAAAATATTAGGTATAAATCATATAAATGATAATAATGTAGTAATAATTATATCTGATGAAAGAGAAAAACCTTTTTCTAATTTAAAAAGAATAATAAAAGGTTATGATAAATTTATTAAAATAAATGAAAATGACACTATTATATTTGCTAATCCTATATATGATGGTATGGAAAGAACTGTAACTCATATTTTTGATGAAATAGCTAAAATAGGGGCTAATATAGTACCTTTATCAGCTAAAGTACAATCATTTCATGCCTCAAGTGAAGATTTAATGCAAATGATTAGTTTAATGCAACCTAAATATTATTTTCCTGTTATAGGTGAATATCGTCATCAAGTTGAAAATGCAAATAGTGCTTTTCTAGCATCTATTCCTGATTCTAATATTATATTAAGAACTAATGGGGAGATAGCTACATTTATCGATGGTAAATTAGATTTAAATATATCTAAAATTAATGTTGATGAAATACTAATTGATGGTAAA
>CAYNYX010000054.1:0-4694 GCA_964401535.1 uncultured Muribaculaceae bacterium
AGGCATGCCGCCAGCGTTCATCCTGAGCCAGGATCAAACTCTCCAAAAAAAAATAATTTTTGAATTTGAATTGTAATGTCCTGACTAAATTGAATTGACATTTTGCTCAGTTTTCAAAGATCATTTCGCCTATTTCACAAGAAGCACTACCAATATATCACTTATAAAAAAACAAGTCAATACTTTTTTAAAAATTTTTCGATTTTTTTTATATAAGTGTTTTAATTGACAACTTCACAAGGTTTTTAAAGCCTTTTTCTCGTGAAGCACTACTAATATATCATTTAGAAAAAGTTAAGTCAAGCATTTTTTGAATTTTTTTTGAAATTTGTCAAAATTTGTCGAATTATACTAATTCCTCTTCTATATCTATATTATATTATGCCTGATTTTAAGAAAAATTACTTTTTTCTTCTTCTAACTTTATTTGCAAATATTGCTTACAGTAATCATTATTAATATCACTATTAAACATTATCATATGTTTTTCATAATCTTCAATTAAATCATTTAATGCATTTTTTATTACCACATCCAAATCATCAGAATAATTCATGATCTTTTTATGATACTTATATTCTAATTTATCCAATATTTTATATTCACCTGTTGGGAATATTCTTAAATCTAAATCATAATCAATATATTTGATAGTCTGTTCTTCTAATATAAATGGTGTTGCTATATTGCAGTAGTAGTATATTCCATCTTTTTTCATTTGTGCGATTATGTTATACCATTTATCTTTAAAGAAATACATAATTGCTGGTTCTTTCGTCTTCCATGATGTCCCTTCTGCATTAGTCACTAATGTTTTGTTATTACCAAATACAATATAATCTTTTTTTACATCAAGAACTATAGCTTCATTCCATGATCTATGGATATTGCCATTATGTTTATAACATTGTATTTGATATTTGTCTCCTATACATATTTTATTCATCGAATCACTCGTTTCTACCATTATTATAATCTATTTTCTAGCAAATTAAAATAAAAACCATCTTTTTTTGATGGCTTTACATTTATTTTTGTAAAATTTCTAGTGCTTTTTGTAATTGATTATCTGTCTCATCTGATGGATTTTTAGCATATTTTTCATCTAAATATATTTCATAGTCAGGTATAATTCCAATTCCATTAATCCAATTTCCTTTTGGTGTTAACCATTTTTTAGTAGTAAATTTATATTGTGCCCCATTTGGTAAATCTTGTAGTTCTTGAACTGTGCCTTTACCATATGTTTTTGTTCCTATTTGGATTGCGTTTAAATTTTCTTTTAATCCTGCGATTACTATTTCAGATGAAGATGCACTTGATTCATTTGTAAGTAATACTATTTTATATGTCTTATTAACTGTACCTTCTGAATATGTTTTTATAATACCAGTTTTATCTTCTGTTTGATATACTATTTTACTTCCATCAAGAAATAAGCTTAGCATTTTCCTTGCTGCATACATATGACCACCACTATTATTTCTGAAATCTATAATTAATGAATCAATTCCTTGTTTTTCTAATTCTTCTAGTTTGATTTTAAATTGTTCATACGTATTATTGGCGAATATAGATGTATATATATAACCAATTTTTTTATTGTTTTTCTCAAATACTTTTGATGTTACTGATTCAAGAATAACTTTATTTCTAACTACAGTAGTTTCAAATGTTTTACCATTATTATCAACAAGTAATTTAAATGTACTTTCAGTTCCATATTTCACTTTGTTTGCGAAATATGCTGTTGTTTGATTTGATAAATCTTCGTCATTTATTTTTAAAATTTTGTTTCCTGGTTTCAAACCTGCTTTTTCGGCTGGTGAATTTGCAAATACTGTTAATATTGTTATTTCTCCAGTTCCATTTTGACTATTATTGACAATTTCAATACCAAGTCCTTCATAGCTTCCTTCTAATGTTATGTTGAAATTTTCACTTGCTGTTTCATCCATATATACAGAATTAGGATCGTTTAAAGAATTTAATACTCCTTGTAATGCCGCTTCAATCAATGCATCTTTTGTTATTTCAGTATCACCATAATAGTTATCTAATATGTATTGATATACTTCTATAAATTCTGCTAATGATTCATCGGTTTTAGGTTTTTCATAATTTGTTTTATTTCCTTGATTACTTAGTAAAAATCCTATCAATACACCTATTATACAAATTACTACAGATGAAAATATAACTTCTATCATACCAATTTTTGTTTTATCTGCTTTATAAAAATTCAAGCTATTAGTTTCTTTTATTGGTTTCTTTTTTGTTTCTTTTTTTGTATCATCTATTAAAATCTTATCGTTTGTTTCTACCTTTTCAATTGGTTTTTCTATCTTTTTGCTTTCTACCTTTTTTGTAGCAACTTTTTTTGTTGTTGGTCTCTTTTTTGTATCATTTATTAAAACTTTATCGTTTGTTTCTGCCTTTTCAATTGGTTTTTCTATCTTTTTATTTTCTACTTTCTTTGTAGTAACTTTTTTAGTTGCCGGTTTCTTTTTTGTTTCTTTTATATTATCTTTAGTAGATAGTTTTTTTACAGTTGTTTCCTTTTTAGGTTTTGCTTTTGTTTTAACTGCTTTTTTAATTGTTTCTTCTTTTTTTATATCCTCTTTAGCCATAATAGCCTCCTACCCTATTGATATAAGTATATCACATTATAAAAAAAATGAAATATTTTTTCACTTTTTTTCACATAAAAAACTGTAAAAACAGTTTATTTATTCATATTTTTAAATTGTTCTATAATAGCGTCACTTCCATCATATACTTTACTTATTTTTTTATTATCTATTTTTATCAATATACTTTGACTTAATTTTAGCTCATTTATGTTTTTAATTTTAGTGTTTGTTTTATCACTTAAAAATGCTTTGTTGAATATATTACTAAGATTTGAATCATAAATTTTATCATGTTTTTCTAATTTGTAATAATTTGTTTTATATGTATTATATAAATTTTTGTTACTATCGTTTTCTGTTGTTACTAATACATAATATGATTTTTCTCCTTGTTCAAGCAATTTAGTTAATAATATTTCATCATATTGAATTTCTGTAGGAATTATAATTTCTTCATCATTTTTATTTAGGATCAAACACGTAATTCCATAGAATGCTAAAAAAACAGCTAGAACAATTATTACCAAAAATGCTAATTTCTTAAGTTCATTAGATTCTATATTTTGTGTTTCCTTATTTGATATATTTTTTTTAATTATTTTCTTTTTCATGCTCATAATATCACTCCTACAAAATATTATACCATATTTTATAAGATTTCCAATAGTTTTTTATTTTGTATCTGCAACTGGTAATGCTCCAATTGATTTTGCAACATTTAAAAGTTCTTCATCGCTTAATTTATTAGATGTGACATAATATTCTATTCCATTACTTATCCATGAAATTGATTGATCTGATATTGTTCCTACTGAATCAGCAAACATACATGGTTCTCCATATGTTGGTATTGTTGTAAGTTCTTCTTCTTTTGAAACAGTTTCTTGAATTAACATAAATGGTGAATCTCCTGTAAAGGTTAATATTACTCTTTCACCATTATTTGTTGCTACAGTTTCTTGGCCTGATAAGTATGTGTTTGCAGGTATATAAAGTGGATATGTTATTGTTTCTATTTTCGATACGTTGTTATTAGGTACAGCTGTTTCATCAGTATTATTTTCTACTAAAAATTCATCATCACTAAATCTTTTATTTTCATCTATATTTATAAATACCATTTTGATTCCCAAATTACCTTCTTTATCCATTATATCAATTTCTTTTATATTTAGATTTTTATCAACATATATATTTTGATTAACTAATTCTTTGTTATTTGAATAATTAACAGTTGTAGTTATTATATACATATCATCTTTCTCTTCAACTGTTCTATTTTCATCATTTTCTATATCTTTAATTATTGTTTGTAACAAATAACTTTGTGAATTATTATATGGCCATTCACTTTGAAATTTAAAGCTTTTATTTAATGATGGTGTTAAAACATAAACACCTTCTTTATTTCTTAATATGATTTGTTCGTGGTTGTTGATAGTGTTTTTTAGATTGACTTTAAATAGGTCTTGCTTTTTATATGATACTTTAACATCATAAGTATAACTATCACTATTATTTATTAATTCCAATTTTCCTTCTAAATAATAGCTATTTAAATTATTTATTTTGTTTTTTAAATCATTCACCACATTATCTTTGGTAGTTTTACCACATCCAGTTAAAAATAATATTAAAGCTATAAAACATACTAATAACTTCTTTTTCAATTTATCACTCCTCTATTTCATTTAATTATATACATTTAAAAATTCATTTATGAATAATTTATTTTTTTTTGTTTATTATATATATGAAAGGAGAATTTGAATGGAGACATTACAAAAAGTCTGCTTAGTATTCACTATTATAGGCGCTATAGTATGGGGAATAATCGGTTTATTTGATTATAATATCGTTGATGCATTATTTGGAGTTGGAAGTACCATCAGTCGTATTATATATTCTATAGTTGGTATAGCTGGGTTAATTAATATAGGATTATTATTTAATCACATAGAAAAATAAAACTTTATCATTTACTGATAAAGTTTTTGTTTTATTTTTTTATAACTATTTTAACTTTTTTAGTTTTAACTATGTAACTTATTTTAGGATCTG
>CAYNYX010000054.1:4704-6934 GCA_964401535.1 uncultured Muribaculaceae bacterium
TATTTTCCTTTATATAATAAATCTACAATCTGATCTATATCTTCTATTATTGAAGGAGCACCTTTAACATTAACTGTTACTAATATATCATCAGCAGTAACACCTTGAACAGAATATCCTGATTTTAAATTTCTAAATTCTATATTAACATCCAAATTCTTTTCTTTTATTTCATCTGTTACCGATACATTTACATTAACATTAGTAATAGAAATAGCTTTTATACCATTTGGTTTTGTTAACTCTACTTTATATTCTTTATTTTCTTGTAAATTTGTAACATCTACTTCTAATGGTAAATATTCTATTTTTTCTAATATTTCATTACTTCCATATACGGTAACTTTTGTTTCACTTGTACTTATTGCACTAATAGCCCAACCAAATGCTACACTACCTTTTGGAATTACTTTTATTGGTACATCCTTACTTGGTGATGTAATAGTTACTTCTGCATCAACTACTGATGGTACTATTTGAACATCCACTACATTACCTTGTTCATCATATGCTTTTAATGGAACATCTTTTAAAGTAAACGTGCCTATTTCTTGTTTTACTAAGTTATTAATATCAACTAAAGCCTTCACTGTTGCTACAGTGTTTATTTTATATTCTGCACCTTTTATAACAACTTCATCCACTGTTGCAGTAACATCTTTTACAACCAATGTTGAATCCAAATTATCTTGATTCAATATATCAATTGTTAATGTTTTTGTTTTTGATACTTTAGGATATATTGTTACTGTAGCAAAAGATGGATTAACACTATATTCTAGTGATGAAACATTGTTATAAGTAATATCAACTTTATATGTTCCTTCTCTATAACCACTTAAATCAATTTCAACATCACTTGTAGGTGATTGTTTTGCTATATAAAGGTCAGTTTTAGAACCTATAAGGGTAATATCAACTGTTTCTGGTAATCCTTCAACTACATAAGCTTCTTCATTGTATATAGCATTAACTTTTTGTTTTTTTAAAACTTCAGCTGAACTTTCTGAAAACAATAGTATTTTTTGATCTATAGCTACAAATATTAATACTGCTAAAAACAAAGATATAAATAATAATGTATTAGTTTTTGATAACCAATTTTCTAACCATTTACTAGATTTACCAGCTTTATTGCTCATTAAAACGATAAATTTAGTTATTGGTACAATAATATATTTATCTATTACTTTAAATATTTTAGAGAATATACTAGAATTTTTATTCAACTTCTTCATTAGTATCCTCCTCATCTGCTTCTAATAGTTTCTTAGGTCTTAGTTCTTCTAATAATCTAATTTTAACATCGTCTAATGTTAAATTATAATATAGTTCTCCACCAATTGCTAAAGAAAGTCTACCAGTTTCTTCAGATGCAACAATAGCTATTGAATCCATTTCTTCAGATATTCCTAATGCTGCTCTATGTCTTGTTCCTAATCTTTTACTTATTTTTAAGTTATCACTAGTTGGAAATACTGCTCCCGCACTTGTAATTTTATCTCCTTGTATTATAACACCACCATCATGTAATGGGTTATTTGGGAAAAATATTGATACTAATAAATCACTAGATATTTCTGCATATATTTTCTTTGATTTTTCAATATAATCATTTAATGAATTATCTCTTTCAATTATAATTAAAGCTCCAATTCTTGATTTTCTTAAAACATCTAAAGCTGATGTTATTTCATAAACCATTTTTTCTCTTTCATCAACTGTTAATACTTTATGACGACCTAATAATTGACTTCTTCCTAGTTGTTCCAATACATTTCTTATTTCTGGTTGGAAAATTATTATTAACGCTATTGGTCCCCATTCAATTATATAATCAAGTAAGAATCCAATTGTTACTAGCCCTAATAGATCACTAAATATTTTAAGCGCTATTATAATTAGTATTCCTTTAAATAATAAAACCATTTTTACGTTTTTTCTTAAATTCTTTAATATATAATATAAAATTAACCATACAAGTAGAATATCAACGAGATTTTTAATAAACGTTATTATACTATTTACAGTCATTTTTTCACCTTCCGTTACTATATAAGTATATCAAAACTTAAATGATTTGTAAACTAATTACACTTTAAATTCATAAATTTAAAATTTGTAATTTAATAAATACTTTATTTTATAACCAATAATAAAAAAGATACTTATGTATCTCAGACTGTTGACAAATGGGTAAAAAATTTTACTTATTTGTCTTTTTTATCAA
>CAYNYX010000055.1:0-2057 GCA_964401535.1 uncultured Muribaculaceae bacterium
ACCAGTTAATTCTGATGCTTTTATCATATTGATTAACAATCTAGGGAATACATCACCTTGTTTATCTAATGCTGAACTGAAGTTTTCTCCCATTGTTAAATCATAAATCATTTTTCTAAATATTTTTTGATAATTTTTTTTCTTAATATATTGTCTACTTAATATTTTTAAAGCTTCAACTAAAGTAATACCAGCTTTTAAATATGTAGATAATTGTGTTAGAAAGAAAATCAAATCTTTTGTTTTAAATTTTGTTTTAAATAAACTACTATTACCATGCATAAATTGAATAGCTTTAGATGTTCTAATACTATATACTTCATATCCTTCACTTAGTAAAAATGAATGAACTTCTACTTTTGAATATGCTTCAAAGTAGTCTGTAACAATTTTACCTTGAGGATTTTTAGCACGATATTCATAAACTATTTTTATAGTGCTTTTTTCAGCTTCTTCACCATCAAATTTAAGTAATAAAGCTTCTGAAGCAATATTCTTTTGATTATCTAAATTTTTAACTATTGATAAATTATGATACCATTTACTAAGATTTTCTTTAAATTTCTTTGGAGCTTCACTAATAGCAATAAACATATCATTTAATTTATCAGCAAATGTTCTGTTTTCTTTTGGTTCTTCTTTAATAAAACCATCATCTGTTTTTTCTTCAACTTTTTCTGGTTCTATAGGTTTTTCAATAAATAATTCTTTTTCTTCTTTTGCCTGTTGTTTTAATAAATTCTTTTGTTTTAATTCTTCAGCAAATTTTTGTTCTTCTTTTATTCTTCTCTTTTCAACAACAAGACTATATTTAAATGATATTATATTTATTACATAATAGATAAGTAAGATTGGTAATATAATACCATAGAATAATGATTTTACTACTCTATACATTATGTAACATTCATATAAGAATCCAAATATTAACCAAATAAAAGGTTTAAATATAATCAAAACGATTGTTTTAAATGGATTAATCTTTTTCTTGATTATTGGTTCTTGATATTGTTCTAGACTTATAGGTTTATCTTCTACTATAGTTTTGTTTTCTTCAATCTCTTCAATAGGTGTTATTTCTTCATCAAATAAGTTTTCTTCAATAACTTCTTCAGTAGGAGTTTCTTCTATATTTTTTAATTCTTCCGTAAATATATTTTCAGCTGGTATTAAAGATTCTCCTTCTTCTTCAGGAATATTTACTATTTCTTTAATATCATCTAATGGTTTAATATCATCTAATGGTTTAATTTCTTCAATAATTTTTTTAGGTTTCTTTTTAGGTATTATTGGTTTTAATACTGTTTTAAATCCTAAATATAACCATTTAGATGTTCTAACAAATCCAATTCCAAAATATTTAAATAAATTCATTATTGGTTTTAATGGATTAATTGTTTTCTTGACCTTTGGTTCTATATTCTTTTCTAAGTTTATAGATTTATCTTCTTCAATCACATTATGTGTTGGAATATCAATTGCTTCTTTTTCTAATGAAATATTAGGTTCTAACTCTATTTTTTCATCTTCTATTATTTCATTTATATTATCATTAACTATAAAATCATTTGGTTCATTAATACCTATAGATGAATCTACTATATCTTCTTTAAGTATTGGTTCCTCTATTTTATCATCTTTAATATCTGTTTTTAATACCGCTTTTTCTTTCTTTTTAGGAATAAATAGCTTAAATAAAGCTTTTAAACCAAGATATAACCACTTTGATATCATCACAAATCCTATTATTAGGCATCTAAATATTTGATATATTGTTGTTACTATCATATCTATTAAAAATACAGTAGTAAAAAAGAATCCTAGCGAAAAATATTTTACAAATCTTATAGGTAGTTTTATAACAAATAATATTGTTTTATAAGCAAAAATACATGGTAAAAGATACCAAGGTTTGTTCATATAAAACAAACCCTTACAATTCAAAGGGTCTGTGCTTTATCTGACTATTCCTGATCAAAAATTTTCTTCCCTGGAAACCCGTCCGTCGCGTTCGCCGTAGCCGCTCAGCTTCGCATCCTCCGGCAGCAGTGGTTTGC
>CAYNYX010000055.1:2067-6928 GCA_964401535.1 uncultured Muribaculaceae bacterium
TCTTTTCTATTCTTTCATATAATAAAATTATAACATGTTTTGATAAAAAGTAAAACATTTTTTGAGAAATTCATATAATAATTTAGAAAGGAGTATTGTAAAATGAATTTCTATAATCCATATTTATTTAGTATGCCTTCCAGTATTGCTCCTGCTACAAGTGGTGGTTTAATATCTAGAATATTTGGTGGTATTAAACTACGAAGTATATTAAATGGTGCATCAAAAACTTTAAATTTTGTTAATCAAACTATTCCGGTCATTAAACAAGTAAGTCCTATGGTTAAGAATGCTAAAACTATGTTTAAAGTATTGAATGAATTTAAAAGAACTGATAGTAATTCTAATCCTATACCAAAATCAGCTCCTGCAGTTGATTATCATACCGAAGTAACTAATGATAAATATGTAGATTCCGGTCCTACTTTTTTTATATAGAAAATCTCTAATTAAAAATTAGAGTTTATTCTATTACTTTTATAATTCTTTTTTTAGTAATTTCATTACCGCTTTGATCTATAGCTTTATAAGTGATCAAATATTTACCAACTACTTCGCTTACAGTGCCTGTATAGGTTAAATCAACTTCTGTATTACTATTATCTGTTACATTTACAGCATGTAAGGGATTAAAAGTTGCTACTTGATCAATTGTTATTGTAGTTTCTTCATTAAATGTTATAACTGGAGCTGTATTGTCCCTAATAATAACAGTTCTAATAATTGTACTAGTATAATCATTATCAGTTATATGATAATAAATTAAATATGTATTAAAACCACTAGTAAGAACATTAGCTACTTGGCTATTATTAACATATATTTCTTTTACTATATTAGGTGTTAAATCGTTTCCAACATTACTAGTTGCAACACTCCCTAATTCTTGATATTCATCATTTAATTCTACGTATACTAAATATGGACCATTTAGAACAATTGATGGAGCATCTGCTGACATTTCTAGTGAACCTACTGTACCAGTAGTATCTAATACTTTAATATCATAATCATTCATTTTTCTTGTAACAGTAATTAACATATCATTAGGAAACAATTCATTATTATTAGGATTTTTTATATTTAATTCAATAACTCCACTATTTTTCAATGTTCCTAAAGTTAATGTAATCATATCATTTTCATTAGTTGGTAAATTATTAATATTCTCTCCTTTTAAGATCCAATCTTTAGTTGCTCTAGTAATATTTTCAATTTGAATATTGTAAGCTTTTTCTCTACTTTCATTTAATACATCTCTAATAACAGGTAAAGTAATTACTGCTACAATTGCTAAAATAACAAAAATTGATATATATTCTGTTAAAGTAAAACCTTTATTATTCATAACATTCCTACTCTCATTACATATATTTTATCATATTTTTTTAAGTAAATAAATAAAATCTAACAAAATTGTTAGATTATTTATTTTTAAATTATAAAGTGTTAAAAAATGTCAATTTACAATTATTTATGATGTTATTTTTCATAATCACATTTACTACATTTTACTTTATCTTTTTTTGCCACTAATAATTCATTACAATTAGGGCATTTTTCACCTGTTGGTTCATCCCAATAAGCAGTTTTACATTTAGGAAAATTATTACATCCATAAAAAGGTTTACCTTTTTTGGTCTTTTTTAAAATAATTTTACCATCACAATTAGGACAAGATGTAATTTCTACAACTTCTTGTTTTTCTTTTTTAATGTATTTACATTCAGGATAATTACTACAAGCTATAAATGTACCAAATTTACCTTTTCTAATTACTAAATCACTATCACATTCCGGACATTTTTCACCTGTTGTTTTAGGTGCTATTTTTTCCATATCCTTAAATGCATTATTTACAATTGGTTCAAATTTATCATAGAAATTTTTCAATATTTCATACCAAATAGTATTTCCATCAGCTATTTTATCTAAATCATCTTCCATGTGTGCAGTATATTCTACATTGATAATGCTTGAAAAGAATTCTTGTAATTTATCAGTTATTTCTATACCTGTTTCAGTTGGAACAAATTTTTTATCAACAATATCAGCATATTTTCTAGTTTTTATTGTATCCATTATAGTTGCATTAATTTAGCTTCTGTATATCTAGCTGGAGGTTTAGTGAAATGTTGTTCTTTAATTATATCATTAGATACTATTTTATTTGATTTGTAATCTTCAAATGGTGGTAAAATAGTTTCTTCTTTATCTTCATAATCACTATATACTTTTAAATAACCATCAAATGTAATTATTTGACCTGTTGTTTTAAATTGGTAATTATTATTATCTAATATAACAGTTGTATTTAATGTTTTAGCATCACTCATTAAAGATGCTAAAGTTCTATAATAGATAAGTCTATATAATTTATATTCATCATCTGATAAATATATTTTTAAACTTTCTGGTGTTCTATTTATACTAGTAGGTCTAATAGCTTCATGAGCATCTTGAACATTTTCTGTTTTTTTACCTTTTTTAATATATCCAACATATTCTTTACCATATTTTTTAGTTATATAATTTTTAGTATCATTAACAAATTCTTCTGATAATCTTACTGAATCTGTTCTCATATATGAAATCAAACCAACTGGTCCTTCTTCTATTTCAATACCTTCATATAATTTTTGAGCTATACTCATTGTTTTTTTAGCTGTAAAATTTAATTTAGAAGACGCAAGTTGTTGTAATGTACTAGTTATAAACGGAAAGTTAGCTTTTTTATTTTTATCTTTTTTAGTAACACTTTCAATTTCAAAAGTATTATTTAATTTATTTAATATATCATCTGCTTCTTTTTCTGTTTTAATTTCAATGTCTTTATGATTAAAACTAAATAATGTTGATTCAAATTCATTAAATAAAGCTTTAATTGTATAATATTCTTCTATTTTAAAATCATTTATTTCTCTTTCTCTATCAACAATTAGTTTTAAAGCAACACTTTGTACTCTACCTGCAGATGAACCATCAGTTTTTCTTTTTATTAAGTTACTTAATCTAAAACCAATTATTCTGTCTAATATTCTTCTTGCTTCTTGACTATTAACTAAATATTCATCTATTTTTCTAGGATGTTTAAATGCTTCTATTATTGCTGTTGATGTTATTTCATTAAATACTACTCTTTCATACTTTTTAGGCTTTAAAACATCATATAAATGCCAAGAAATAGCTTCTCCTTCTCTATCAGGGTCGGTTGCTAAAAAGACTTCTTGAACATCTTTCATATTTTTCTTTAATTCATCTATTACTTGTTTTTTACCTTTTATAGTAATATAATCAGGTTTAAAGTTTTCTTCTATATTTACTCCTAATCCATATTTACCTTTAGTTGATAAATCTCTTATATGTCCTTTACTTGATAATACTTTATAATCACTACCTAAATATTTTTCAATTGTTTTGCATTTACTTGGTGATTCCACTATTACTAAATATTTTGACATAAGCCACTTCCTTCTTTCTAATTTTATACACTAAAATAGATAAAATGTCAAATACGATTTTTTATGTTAAAAGACAATTATTGATAATTGCCTCTTAATTTTTCATACCATGATTTTACTTTTTGTTTTCCTTTATTTAATATTTTGCTTGTTTCATCAATTATATTTTCAAATTCTTCCTTTGTTTGATCTATTGTTTCCTTAGTTGCTTCGTTTAATTTATTTATATTATCTTCACCAATTACTTTTTTAGTTTGATCTTTAATATTTTCAAATTCTTCTTTTGTTTGGTCTATTGTTTCTTTAGTTGCTTCATTTAATTTATTATAATTATCTTCTCCTATTACTGATATTATTAAATCATCAATTGATTCAAATTCTTCTTTTGTTTTTAAAACTACATATGAATAAGATTCTTCTAATTCTTCTTTATAATTAGGATATTTTTTTTCTAATAAATTATCCATTTTTTTAAATAAATCAATTATTTCTTCTTTTTGTTCTTCTGTTAAATCTTTAAATGTATAACCATTTATTTCGGTATCATAAAATATAAAATCAATTGTTTTTATAAATAATTTAATACTTTTTTCTTTAGCATTTTTTACTTTTTTACTATTTAAAAAGTTTTTAATATTATTTAATATATCTTTAAAGTATTTAGTCATACTTTCTTCTTCTACTGTTTCTTTAGCAAATACTTGATAATTAACAGGAGAAGTTGTAATTAAAATAGTAGAAAGTGTTAAAATAATACTTAATTTTTTGATATTTAATTTTAAATTTTTCATTCTATCACCTATATATTTTATACACTATTTAATTAATAATGTCAATTTTAATTAATTATATAAACTTTTTACTTTAGATAAACATTTTAATTTTTCGAAAGCTCTTTTTTCAATTATGAATATTCTTTGTCTTGTAACTCCAAGAATATTTCCTATTTCTTCTAATGTTTTACTTTCGTTATTTTCTAATCCATAATGTAACATGATTATTTGTTTCTCTTTTTCAGTTAAATCACAACTATCTATTATTTTTCTAATTTGAGTTGTTACATCATCTCTTATCATTTCTTCTTCTATTAAAGTATCATTAGAAGGAAGAAGATCGACATAAAAAGAATCATGTTCATTTATTTTTTCATCTAAACTTGCTATAGTTTCACTTAACAACAGCATTTTTCTAATTTCTAATACTGGTATATTAGTTTCCTTAGATAATTCTATATCACTAGGTTCACGTCCTATTTTTTGCTCTAACATTTTTCTAGTATATAATAATTTATTTATTTTAATAGACATACCCACTGAAATTCTAATTACTCTTGATTGTTCCATAATAGCTCTTGTTACTGCTTTTTTAATCCACCACATAGCATATGTTACAAATTTAAA
>CAYNYX010000056.1:0-6799 GCA_964401535.1 uncultured Muribaculaceae bacterium
GTAAGACCAAGTAATGTTGAGCAAGGATATATTTTAAGAAGATTGATTAGAAGAATAATAAGACATGCTAAAAAGTTAAATATAGATATCAATACAGATTTTGAAGTTGAAATAGCTAATTTAATTATGGATAAATATGAAAAATATTATAATGAAATAAAAGAAAACAGAAATATAGTTTTAGAAGTATTAAAAAATGAAAAAATCAAATTCAATAAAACTTTAGAAAAAGGATTAAAAGAATTTGAAAAAATGATTAATAATATAAATGATAATAAACTAGATAAAGATTTAGCTTTTAAATTATATGATACTTATGGTTTTCCTATTGAATTAACAGTAGAATTAGCAAGTGAAAAAAATGTCGTGGTTGATGTAGAAGGCTTTAAAGAAAAATTTAAAGCTCATCAAGAATTATCAAGGACTGGTTCTAAAGAAAAATTTAAAGGTGGTTTAGCATCTACAGGGGAAATAGAAATTAAATATCATACTGCTACTCATTTATTAAATGCTGCTTTAAAAATTATTGTAAATAAAGATGTTCATCAAAAAGGATCAAATATTACAGTAGAAAGAATGCGTTTTGATTTTAGTTGTGATCATAAATTAAGTTTAGATGAAATAAGTGAAACAGAAAAGTTAGTAAATAAATGGATTAATGATGATTTAGAAGTTAGTGTTATTAGTATGAATAAAGAAGAAGCAATAAAATCAGGTGCAGAATGTATGTTTATAGAAAAATATCCTGATATTGTTACAGTTTATAGTATTGGTGATATATCAAAAGAATTATGTGGTGGACCACATGTTAAAAGAACTAGTGAATTAGGAGAGTTTAAAATTTTAAAAGAAGAAGCTAGTAGTGCTGGCGTTAGAAGAATAAAAGCCATATTAAAATAAGCCTTATATAAGGCTTTTTTATTATAAAAAAAAAGAACCTAAGTTCTTATTTTATAACTTCATATACAATTTTAGTTGCTGCCATTAAATCAGCATCTGTTTTTGAAGTAAATGTTACACTTTTACCAGCATCAATTGAATCACCAACATCAATTGCAAGTTTACTAGTAGAGTTATCTGGATTTGTTACAGTAACACTAATTTTTGTTAAAGATATTGTTTCAGCAGTTTTATTAGTAACTTTTCCTGAAACAACAGACATTCCACTTTCTTTTTTAACTGCGATATCACTGATCTCTAATCCATCAACAGTTTGAGTTTTGATGACATCCTTATTTGTATTAGCATTTGGTTCATTTTGTTGTTCTGGAGTTTTACCATTATCAGGTTTTTTTGGTTCTTCGTTACCACAACCAGTTACAATAAATAATGCCATAATAACTAATGCAAAACTAACAATTTTTTTCTTCATTTTACTTTCCTCCTATTGTGTAAGTAATATTCTAAATATCTTACATAATAATAATAACATGAATATTATATTTTGTAAATAATTATTTTCTTACATTTTAGTAACATTTTCATTATTTCTTGCTTAAATTGAAAAAAAGTTATAAAATAATAATAGTAGGTGAAATAATGAAAAAAGGATTTACTTTAGTTGAAATGTTAGCAATCTTAGTAATATTATCGATTGCCTCTATAATAACTTATACGGGTATCGCAACAATGAATAAGAATGCTAAAGAAAAGGAATATGAAGAATTTAAAAAAGACTTATATATGGCTGCTGAAACATATATAGAATTAAATGATATAGATGTAACTGAACAATTATATGTAAATGTAAGTATGTTATTGGATGAAAATTATATAGATGATATACCTGTTAATCCTAAAACTGAAGTTCAAGAATTAGGTGCTAAAATTAGTGTTAAAAAAGATCAAGCAGGCGTATTAATATTTGAATATGTAAATGAATAGGAGACATTATGAAAAAGACAATAAGAGATTTTGATTTAAACAATAAAAAAGTAATTATAAGAGTAGATTTTAACGTTCCAATGAAAGATAATAAAATAACTGATGATAATAGAATAAGAGAAAGCTTAAAAACTATAAATTATGCAATAGAAAATGATGCTAAAGTAATTTTATTTTCTCATTTAGGAAGAGTAAAAGAAGAAAAAGATAAATTAACTAATTCTTTATATCCAGTTAGTATAAGATTAAGTGAATTATTAAATAAAGATGTTAAATTTATTAATCAAACAAGAGGAGAAGAATTAGAAAAAGCAATCAATGATTTAAATTGTGGCGATGTATTATTAGTTGAAAATACTAGATTTGAAGATATTGATGGGAAAAAAGAAAGTTCTAATGATTTAGAATTGGGAAAATATTGGAGTTCATTAGGTGATATATTCATTAATGATGCTTTTGGAACATGTCATAGGGCACATGCTTCTAATGTAGGAATCGCATCACATTTACCTAATGGAGTTGGTTTTTTAGTTGAAAAAGAAATAGAAATAATAGGTTCAGCTATTAAAGAACCAGTTAGACCTTTTACAGTTATATTAGGCGGATCTAAAGTATCCGATAAAATAAATGTAATAGAAAATTTAGGTAAAATAGCTGATTATATATTAATTGGTGGCGGAATGGCTTATACATTTTTGAAAGCCAAAGATATAGAAATAGGTTCTTCATTATTAGATGAAGAAAATATAAATTTTTGTAAAGAAATGTTAGAAAAATATAATGATAAAATAATATTACCAATTGATAGTATTGTTAGTAAAGAAATAAGTAATGAAACAGTAGTTAATGAAAAATTTATTACTGACTTTATGAAAGATGATATTGGACTAGATATTGGTTCAAAAACAATTGAATTATTTAAACAATATTTAGATAATAGTAAAACAATTATTTGGAATGGTCCTGTTGGAGTTTTTGAAATGAGTAATTTTGAAAAAGGAACTAGAAGTTTATGTGAAATATTAAAAAATAATAATGGAGTAACAATCTTAGGTGGAGGAGATACAGCATCTGCTGCTATCAATTTTGGATATAAGGAAGCTTTTACGCATATATCAACAGGTGGTGGAGCATCATTAGAAATGCTTGAAGGAAAAATTTTACCAGGAGTTGATATTATTGAAAACAAAAACTAAAAAAATAATTAATACCTTACTTTTAATAATAGTAACAGGTTTAGTACTGTTTTTAGTATTAAAAGATGATTTTGATAACATAGTAAGAGAAATTGTAAATATTAATCCTATATTTTTATTAGTATTTATATTACTAATATTTGGATATTGGTTTTTTAGAGCTTATGTATTTAGAAGTTTTGTAAGAAAATTTAAACCAAAATATCATATATTCAATGCTTTTAGATTACATATGGATACAGTATTTTTTGATGCAATAACACCTTTTGCGTCAGGTGGTCAACCATATCAAATATATAAGTTAAAAAAAGAAGAAGATATTAGTATTTCTGATTCGACAAATATTGTTTTTCAAAATTTTATAGTGTATCAAATTGCTTTTCTATTATTAAGTGCTTTTGCATTCATATATAATTATATATTTAGAATATATCCAGTTAATCCTTTATTAAGAGGTTTAGTTACATTGGGATTTTTCCTAAATTTATTAGTAGGTATTATAATGTTTGCGGTTGCTTTTTTAGAGAAATTCAATAACTTCGTAGTTAGATTTGGTATAGCTATATTAGTAAAACTTAATATAGTTAAAGATAAAGAAAAAAAAGAAGCAGAATGGAAACAATATATTAAAAATTTTCATGAAAGTGCTAGTTATTTAGTTAAAGATAAGAAATCTTTTTTAAAAGGTATTTTTCTTAATATAATAGCTATAATGGCTTTGTATTTAGTACCTGTAGTAGTATTTTATGGATTAGGAGTTTATACCGGTATATCAGGTGTTGAAACTTTTGTAACAGCAGCTTATGTTACATTAATGGGATCATATATTCCATTACCAGGAGGAACAGGTGGTTTAGAATATGGATTCCTTGTTTTCTTTGGTTGTTTCATAAATGAACCTAAATTAACAGCAGCTATGATAATATGGAGATTTTTAACATATTATTCAGGAATTATTGTAGGAGCTATTTTCTTAAATATTAAGAGAAAGAAGGCTGATTAATTTGCGAATAGGAATATTTACTGATTCATATCCACCATATATTAATGGTGTTTCAACTAGTGTTATTATGTTAAGAAGAGCCTTAGAAAAACTAGGACATACTGTATATATAGTAACAGTTAATGCTGAAAATATGACTTATAAAATGGAAGATGATGATAAAATATTAAGAATTCCTGGTATTCCTATTGGAATATATGATTATAGATTAACAGGTATTTATCCATTAAAAGCTGTTAATAAAATTAAAAAGTGGAATTTAGATGTTATTCATTCTCAAACCGAATTTGGTGTGGGAACATTTGCTCGTATTATAGCTAATCAGTTTGCGATTCCAATTGTTCATACATATCATACAATGTATGAAGATTATGTATATTATATAACTAAAGGTTATTTTGAAGATAGTAGTAAAAAAATATTAGAATATTTAACTAAATTCTATTGTGATAAAACTATTAATGAATTAATTGTACCAACTAAAAAAACTTATGATTTGTTTAAATCAAAGTATAAATATAATAGAAGTGTTCATATAGTACCAACTGGTATTGAAGTAGAAAGATTTTATAATGAAAATTTTGAAGTTAAACAAATAAATGAATTAAAAAAACAATTAGGTATTCAAATAGGAGATTTTGTTA
This sequence comes from uncultured Muribaculaceae bacterium, assembly GCA_964401535.1. Classification (GTDB taxonomy): domain Bacteria; phylum Bacillota_I; class Bacilli_A; order RF39; family UBA660; genus CAYNYX01. The sequence goes on from CAYNYX010000056.1 coordinate 4,728, forward strand.
TATTATTTGTTGGAAGAATTGCTAAAGAAAAAAATATAGAATTATTAATAGAAGGTATTAAAAAACAAAGTAATGTTAAATTATTAATAGTTGGTGATGGGCCAGATATAAATCATTATAAAGATATTGTAAATAAAAACAAATTAAACAATAATGTTATATTTACTGGTAAAGTTCCTTATGATGATGTACCAAAATATTATCAATTAGCAAATATCTTCGCAACAGCATCAAAAAGTGAAACACAAGGATTAACAGTAATAGAAGCAATGGCAGCTTCTTTACCAGTTGTTGCTATAGAAGATGAAAGTTTTATTGAGGTTGTAGCTGATGATTTTAATGGTTACATATTTAAAGATAAAAAAGACTATAGTAAAATCATAGATAAAATGTTAGACAATCCTAGTCATTTGTATAATATGTCTATTCAAGCTAGAACAACTTCTAATAATTATTCATCAAAATATTTTGCGCAAAGAGTTTTAGATGTTTATGATCAAGCTATTAATAAAGGTAGAAAAAAAGGATTTTTTAGAAGAATTAAGGAGAAATTAAAATGGAAAAAATAGTAGTTGCCAATATGAAAATGAATATGACTGCATCTGAGATTGATGAATATTTAAAAGTAATAAATAAAAAAATTAGTAATGAAAATGTAGTTATATGTCCTACTAATATATATATTCCATATTTTTTAAAGCAAAATTATTCAGTAGGTATACAAAATGTATTTTTTAAAAATTCAGGAACTTTTACTGGAGAAGTATCTCCAAAACAAGCTAAAAGTTTAGGAATTAAATATGCAATAATAGGTCATAGTGAAAGAAGAATGTACTTTGATGAAACTGATGATTTTATTAATAAAAAAGTAATAGAAGCTTTAGATAATAAGCTTAAAGTTATATTATGTATAGGTGAAAGTTTAGAAGAAAAGAATTTGCTTAAAACTGATAAAATATTAAAAAAACAACTTATTAATGGTTTGAAAAATGTAAAAGTAGAAGATTTAGAAAATGTGATTATTGCTTATGAACCTATATGGTCTATAAGTGATGGAGTTAATCCAAGTTTGATACCAACAAATGATATTATTGAAAAAACAATTTTCTATATAAAAAGCATTGTGTTAAGTGAATTTGATGTCAATGATATAAATGTATTATATGGTGGAAGTGTTAATGATAAGAACATAAAAGAATTAGATAAAATCTGTAATATATCAGGTTATCTAGTAGGCGGAGCATCATTAGATCCTAAAAAATTATTAGGTGTAATTAAGGAAGTTTACAAATAACTTCCTTTTTCGACAAAAAACGACAAAATTAGCTAAATTTTTCTCTAGATTTTTATATAAATATATAATATAATTTTTATTGTAGAGGGAGACAATATATGATAAATGTACTTATGATTGATGATAATATCAATTTAGTTAAAATGGTTAAGGAGTATTTTAAAAGTAGTAAAGATATTAATGTAGTATTAAGTGCAGGGGATGGAGAAGAAGGAATAGAAGTAATTGAAAATAATTTAGATAAATTTGATACTATTATTTTAGATTTAATTATGCCTAAAAAAGATGGATTATATGTTTTAGAAGAAATGAAAAAAAGAGGAATTGATAAAAAAGTAATTGTTGCTACTAGTTATAATGCTTCTGAAACAATAAGAGAAGTATCTGAATATGAAGTCAATTATTTTATATTAAAACCATTTGATATGACTGATTTAGAAAAAAGAATAAGGGAAGCTTCTAAAATTAAGACTGAGAAATCATTGAATTTTTATAGTAGTAATTTACAAGTTTCTATTACTAAAATTTTACATGAATTGGGTATTCCTTCACATATAAAAGGTTATCAATATATAAGAGAAGGTATTGGAATAATATTTGATAAACCAGAAACTATTGGTGGAATTACTAAAGAATTGTATCCTGAATTAGCGGGTAAATTTGATACAACAGTATCAAGAGTAGAAAGAGCAATAAGACATGCTATAGAAATAAGTTGGAATAGAGGAGATCTTAAATTTATGGAAGATTTATTTGGAAATAGTGTTGATATAGATAG
>CAYNYX010000057.1:0-6749 GCA_964401535.1 uncultured Muribaculaceae bacterium
AAAAAAATGCAGCTGAAGTATTAGAAAAAATAGCTGAAATTCAATCAAGAAAAATATAGAGTAGGGAGAGAGTAAATTTTATATTTATTCCCCCTATTTTATTTTTTTAAATAATTTATTTAAGTAAGTTTAGATCTAATTCATTTGTTAATAATAAAAATAGTGGAATTAACAAATATTAATAGATATTATGTATAATTCTATTATTCAAATTTGATTTGAGATGAATAACTATTCATATATATAAAACTCGATTGCTTAAAATTAACCATGTGTTTATCTAAATTGAGATGGATAATTATTCAATTAATTAAATCTCGATTGCTTAAAATGAATTACATTTTTTATAAATTTATTTAAATAATTATTTTATATTAATTTATTTAAAAATAATAATTTTAATTATTATAATTATATATCTATATATAATATGTATAATATATATAATATTATCATATAAAATAAAGTTTTTTTAATATATATTAATTCTATTTTATATAATATATATAATTGTCTATAATGTATATTATGTTAACTTCTATATATAATTAAAACATCTACTCATTAGAATAGATGAATAATTATTAAATATTAGTTAATAATAATAACGGGTGATAAAAGATGCAAAAGAACAATAATCTTAACTCAAACAATTCAAATTCTAACAACAACAGAAATAGTAATTCAAATTTTGCTAACAATTCTAATGCTAGAAACAATTCTAACAATAGTAATAGTAACAAGCAAAATAGCAAATCAACTAATTCTTTCGAGTTAGATAATAATTCTAATAATTCATTTGAGTTAAAATAACCCAATAAAAAGAGATAATCATTATCTCTTTTTATATTCTAATAAAGCCATGGCAATTTGGTCAGGACAAGATGTCTCTCTCCTACCACATTTAATCCCCTTTAATTTTAAAATAACATCATCAATATTTTGACCAATGCATAATGCTCTTATTCCTAATGCATTACCCATACATCCACCTATTACTTCAATATCTTCAATAATATTTTTATTTATTTTAATGTTTATTTGACTTGAACAAACACCATTTGTTCTATATTTATATATATCCACTACTCTTCACCTAATAATATGATATCATATTTTAACCTAAAAGGAAATGATTAATCATCATTATAATTATACCTAATATAAAAAAGTATTTAGATCTTTTATCTTTATATTCTTTTATAATTGGTGGTATTTCATATATAGAAATATGTAACATTAACCCTGCTATTAAAGCAAAAGTAAATCCTATAATGTAATTACTATTAATATTTTTAAAGAGAATAAAAGTAATTAAAGCTCCTAAAAATTCTGACATACCACTTATAAATGTATATAGAAAAGCCTTTTTTTTACTATTTGTTGAATAATATATAGGAACAGATATCATTATCCCTTCTGGAATATTATGAAGCGCTATAGCTATACTAAGCATAATTCCTAAACTAATGTTATTGGTACTTGTAATAAATGTAACTATTCCTTCAGGTATATTATGAATCATTAGTGCTATCATTGATAATATACCTAATCGATATAAATGATTGTTATTTTTTTTAATAATCATATCTAATATTATATCTATAACTACACCTAGTGATACAAATATTAAAATAAATAGTATAGTTGGAAAAAACAGATATTTTTCACTAATATTAATATAAGCATTTGGTAATAAATCTATTATAGATATACTAAACATTACTCCACTTGCAAAAGATAAAGAAAAAGGTATTATTTTTGTTCTTTTTTTAGTAAAAATTAGTAAAGTCCCTATCAATGTAGATAATCCTGCTAATAAAGTAATTAAAAAACTTATTTTAATATTATTCATATATTTCACCATTTAAATATATGAAAAAAGATAGAATTATATATCTATCTCAAAACTTTTGCTTTTTGATTTAAATTATTTTCTATTTTAATACCACAAGCTTGTGCTAATAATAATTTTGTATTTATATATAAATTATAAGCTTCTTTTTTCTGACCATTGTTTATAAATTCATTAATTGGTGTAATAACCATTGCTAATAAATTTTGAGCAATCATTCCTTTTCTATCATCTTGTATTAATGTTTTAGTTAATATATGACTTATATCAAGTAAATCATCATCATTTTCTTTAACTAATGTTACTATATTTTTTAAACATTCACTATCATTACTATAACCTAAAGTACTGTTTGCTATTGTTGTTAAATAGTTAGTATTTCTTTCCATTTTAGTCTCCCCTTTTTGACGCACAATAACCATTATACAGTATCTTATTCATTTGTCAAACATTTTTTCATAATTCGACATATTTTTTAATTTATTTTAAATCATCATCACTTTCTACTAATATAGCCGATTTAAGAAGAGATTTATATTTTATTTTAGAGGAATCCCCTTCAACCATAATAAAACCAGTTACTCTATCACCATATTTAGTGATAGTATCTAAATCTTTAGCAAATGTTTTATCAACCTTGATTAAAGTTGATGAATATTCTATACATTCACATTTTCTTTCATGAGTAATTGGCAAATACCTTTTTTCTGATGGAACATTTTCTATATTTTCATGTAATAAGTCATTATTAAATTCTAATACACTATTATATAAATATTTACCTGAACTTTCAATTGGATTAAATTCTACTATATCATAAATACCATTATGTCTAAATATATCTAAAGTATATGTAGTTGGAAAAGAAGAAGGCAGATTTTTTTATTGTATTTTCAATAAAATCTAAAACTTCTTGATCAATTTGATGATATATATCTTCTACCATACGTGAAATACTAGTAATTTTACCATCAATAATAAAAGCACGATATTCTATATACCCCATTTCATCAAAATCTTTATTTTTTATTTCAGCTAATAAGAAAGTATCATTTTGATGGTAATTGAATGCCTTTCTTAAATCACTTTCTTGATTAAATAAATCATAAATTGAAATTATACCATTATAATCTTTTTCTTTTGTTTTTAAGAATAGTTGTTCTTTATTAAAATATGCTTTTATATATTCTAAGAAACTAGGTCTATCAAGATCATAACCTTTAAAATCAATCATTTTTCTATTAACTTGTACATATTTAAACCATTCTTTTATTTTGTCAATATCTTCAATAGAATTTCTAATTATTGCTCCTTGTTTTATAAGAGCAGAAATTATTATTTTTTCATCTAGTACGCCAACCACAGGAAATACTTTTTTACATTTTACATCTATTTTTTCATCATTTTGATTAAAAAAAACATCATAATTTTTATTATAATAAATGAAACAATTTCTTTTCTTTGCTTCATTCATTTCAGCATTTACTCTTTTATTTGATGGTAATTGTTTATAACTATAACAATACAACATTTAAAACACCTCACGATTTATTATAATATATTCATATTATTTTGTAAATAAAAACAAACTTAAATTGTTTTAGGTTTGTTTTCTTCTTCATTTTCTAGTTTATTTTCAATATTACTTTCTAATGTTTCATATAATAAATTACATTCTTCACATTTTAATATATGGGCAAATACTTTTGCTTTTAATAATGATATTTCTTCATTTTTAATGTTCTTCATATCTGCATATAGTATTGATCTAATATCTTGTAAACTAATGTGTTCTTTATTTTCCATAATACCTCCTATAATTCATCTAAATAACTATTACCTATATTTGATTTTTCTACATCAAAATTATCAGCAATAGTATTACCTATACATGCGAATGAGTTTAAATCATTTAATCTCTTATTTTTAATATTTTTATGATAATTTAATACAAAAACATTTTCTCTTGTGTGATCTGTACCTTTATATGTAGGATCATTACCATGATCAGCAGTTAATATAAGTAAATCATCATTTGATAATTTTTCCATTATTTTTGGTAAATAATTATCAAATTCTAATATTGCATTCCCATACCCTACTACATCTCTTCTGTGACCATATTTTGAATCAAAATCATTTAGATTAGCAAAACATAATCCTTTAAAATCTTTATCCATTGTTTCTATTATTTTATTAATACCATCTAGATTATCTTTTGTTTTAATACTAAAAGTAATACCATTATTATTGAATATATCGGCTATTTTACCTATTGATATAACATCATAACCTTTAGCTTTTAAATTATCTAAAATTGTATTAGAAACAGGATCTAGAGCATAGTCATGTCTATTAGAAGTTCTTTTAAAATTACCATTTTTATCTCCTAAAAAAGGTCTTGCGATTATTCTTCCTACTTTCCATTCATCTTTTAAAGTAATTTGACGAGCTATTTCACATATTTTATATAATTCATCTAATGTTATAATTTCTTCATGAGCTGCGATTTGTAAAACACTATCAGCAGATGTATATACTATTATATTACCTGTTTTCATGTGTTCTTCACCTAATATATTGATTATTTCAGTTCCAGAAGCATTACAATTACCTATTACTTTTCTACCTGTTTTAGCTTCTAATTCATTTATTAATTCTTCAGGAAAACCATTTAAGAATGTTTTAAAAGGTTTAATAGTATGAATACCCATCATTTCTAAATGGCCAGTTAAAGTATCTTTACCATTACTTATAGGTAATGCTTTAGAATGAACACTATTTGTTATATTATTTTCCCCTATTAAATTTAATAAACCTAATTTTTCTAAATTTGGATATTTATGATTAGTTTTTTCTATTATATGTTTTAAGGTATTAGAACCCGTATCATCAAACTTAGATGCATCTATAGTTTCCCCTATTCCTAATGAATCTAATACTATTAAAAATATTCTTTTAAATTTCATGTTTTTCCTCTTTTCTAATTATGTGGATGTGAATCATTGTAATCTTTCTTTAGTTTTTCATTTGATATATGAGTATATATTTCAGTGGTTGATACACTAGAATGTCCTAACATTTCGCCAATACTTCTTAAATCAGCTCCACATTCTAACAAATGGGTAGCAAAAGAGTGTCTTAATGTATGCGGTGAAATATCTTTTTTAATACCTTTATCAGTAGCATCTTTTTTAATTATTTTAAAAAACCCTTGCCTTGTCATCTTTTTACCATGATTATTTAAAAATACATAGTCATTTATTTCTTTTTTTAACATATTACCACGATGATATAATAAGTATTCTCTTAAATAATAAATTGCTTGATCACCAATAGGTATTATTCTTTCTTTATTCCCTTTACCAATAGTTCTTAATAAACATTCATTTAAATCTATTTCTGTTAGTTTTAAATTAACTAATTCACTTACTCTTAACCCTGTTGCATATAATAATTCTAACATTGCTTTATTTCTATATGAATAATGATCATTTAATTTAATATCTAATAATAAATCTACTTCTTCAATGGATAAAACATTTGGTAATGTTTTTTTTAATTTTGGTAATTCTATAAATTCACTTGGAGAATTTTTCAAATATTTTTCTGTTATTAAAAATTTATAATAACTTCTAATAACTGATATATTATGAGATATAGTTTTTTCATTTATATTACCTTTTTTTAAATACTTTATATAATCCATAATATTGTCTTTTTTTATATCTCTTAATTCTATATTTTTTGATACCATAAAATTAACATATTTATATAAATCTTTTTTATATGATTCTATAGTATTATTACTATACTTCTTATCTATTAATAAATAATTCATGAATTTTTCTATTTTATTTTCATATTCATCCATTTATTATCACCAATATAATTATACTACATTTTTAATGAAAAATAAATTAGAATATGTTAAAATAGTAATAGAGGTGTTTTATGGAACCATTAGCTATTTCTTTAAGACCTAAATGTTTAAATGATATAATTGGACAAAAACATTTAATTGGTAAAAACAAAATATTATCAAATTTAGTTAAAAATAAAAAACTTTTTTCTATGATTTTATATGGCAAACCTGGTATTGGTAAAACTACTATTGCTCTTGCTTTAATAGAAGAATTAAAACTAGAATATAGAATGTTAAATGCAGTTATAAATAATAAAAAAGATTTTGATTTAGTTGTTGAAGATGCGAAATTTAATAATGGTATGATTGTTGTTATGGATGAAATACACAGATTAAATAAAGATAAACAAGATTTATTGTTGCCTTATTTAGAAAGTGGTTTAATTACATTAATTGGTATGACAACATCTAATCCTTATCATTCTATCAATCCAGCTATTAGAAGTAGATGTCAAATTTTTGAATTAAAAGAATTAGATGATAATGATATAAAAGATGGTATAAATAAGGCTATAAATAGCCCATTTTTAAACAAAATAGTTATAAATGAGGAATGTATCAATTTTATCGTTTCTGCTTCTTCTGGTGATTTAAGATATGCTTATAGTCTACTTGAAACAGCTTATTATTCTACTAATAATTATAAAGTAACTTTAGATATATTAAAAAGTATTAATAGTAAACCAGTATTCTTTCATGATAAAAACGAAGATGGTCATTATGATGTTTTATCAGCTTTTCAAAAATCAATTAGAGGTAGTGATGTTAATGCTGCATTACATTATTTAGCTAGATTAATTGAAGCTGGAGATTTTGATAGTATTTATAGAAGAATGAGTGTTATTGCTTATGAAGATATTGGACTTGCTAATCCATCGATGGGATTAAAAGTTGAAGCTTGTATTAGTGCATGTGAAAGAGTTGGATTTCCTGAATGTCGTATTCCCCTTGCTCAAACAATAATAGAAA
>CAYNYX010000058.1:0-6728 GCA_964401535.1 uncultured Muribaculaceae bacterium
ATGGCATTCATCAACAATTTTCTTAGCTAATGTTTTAGCATATTTATCTCTTACACCTTCTATTTCTTCGGATTCTACTCCATCAATAAAAGATTGATAATTATCAATTACATTAGTTATAGATTGATTATATAACATGATTTTTTGAGAATTTACATTCGCCATATCATCACCTATTATAAATATACATTAAATAATTATTTAAGTCAAGAAAAAGGAATATTTCTATTCCTTATTATCAATTACATAATTTACTACACCAATAAAATCTTCTTTACTTAAAGTTATAGTATCTTGTGTACCAAATTTACGATAACTTATTACATTATTTTCTTTTTCTTTATCACCCAATATTAAAGTAAATGGTATTTTTCTAACAACACTTTCTCTCATTCTATAAGATAATTTTTCATCTCTTGAATCTAACTCAACTCTAAAACCATTATTTAATAATAAATTTTTAATCTCTTCTGCATATTCTAAATGATATTCATTATTAACAGGTATTACATTTATTTGAATTGGGGATAACCAAGTTGAGAAAGCCCCTTTTGTTGCTTCTAACAAATACGCAATAAATCTATCTATAGAACCTAATATAGCTCTATGTAAAACAACTGGTCTTTTTTTAGTACCATCTTGATCTATATATGTTAAATCAAATTTTTCAGGTAACAAAAAGTCTAATTGACAAGTTGATAATGTAAGCTCATGTCCAATTGCTGTTTTAATTTGAACATCTAATTTAGGTCCATAAAAAGCAGCTTCACCTATTTCTTCATGATATGTAATATTTAAATCATTTAATACTTTTCTTAAAGTACTTTCTGCTTTATTCCACATTTCATCATCTTGAAAATACTTTTCTTTATCTTTAGGATCTCTTAATGATAATCTAAATGAATCAGGAGTAATATTAAAATCCTTATATACATCTAATATCAAATTAACAACACGTCCAAATTCTTCTTCTATTTGATCTGATCTCACAAATAAATGAGCATCATTTTGACAGAATGTACGAACTCTTTCAATACCACATACCGCACCACTTGCTTCAAATCTAAAATCATGTGCTAATTCACCAATTCTAATTGGTAAATCTTTATATGATCTTAATTCATTCTTAAAAATTAACATATGGTGTGGACAATTCATTGGTCTTAAAACAAATTCTTCTCCATCTCTTTCCATTAAAGGAAACATATCATCTTTATAATGATCCCAATGACCACTTATTTTATATAAATTGCTTGTAGCCATACATGGTGTATATACATGATTATATCCTAATTTCAATTCTTTTTCTTTTATATATTGTTCTAAAGTATTGAATAAGAAAGCCCCATTAGGTAACCACATAGGTAATCCTTGACCTACTAATTCATGAGTCATAAATATTTTCATGTCTTTTCCTATTTTTCTATGATCTCTATTTTTAGCATCTTCTAATTCTTCTATATGTTTATTTAAATCTTCTTCATTTTCAAAACAAATTCCATAAATTCTTTGTAACATTTTATTTTTAGAATCACCTTTAAAATAAGCACCTGAAAATTTTAATAATTTAAAATTTTTAAGTAATTTAGTAGATTCAACATGTGGTCCTCTACATAAATCAATAAAATCATCTTGTTTATATGCACTTATAACTGTTTCATTTTCATCCATTCTAGATATTAAATCTATTTTATATGGATCATTTTTAAACATCTCTAAAGCTTCATCCTTAGATAATTCAATTCTTTTTATTAATTTATTATCTTTTACTATTTTTTTCATTTCTTTTGATATTGCTTCTAAATCACTATCAGTTATTACTTTATCTCCTAAATCTATATCATAATAAAATCCTTCTTCTATTACAGGTCCTACCCAAAATAAAGCATTTGGATACAAATGTGATACTGCATGTGCTAGTAAATGGGCACAACTATGATTTAAAATATTTAATTTTTCATTTTCTTTTATATTTATCATATATCCTCCTATTATCTATATGAAATAGCTCTACTTCCTCGTTTTACATAACATCTTTGACGATTTGGTTTTACTAAATTATATTCTTCATCTAAATCGTAATTATTAATAACAAAATCAACTATCATACAACTTTTTTTAATTTTATCTATTTTTTTAATAAAATCGTTTGCTAGAATAGCTGCTTTTCTTTTTTGAAGTATACTATTTTCTAATTCCATTGATTTCAAAATTTTTGCTCTTGCTTGACGTAATTTTTTCATATTTTTTTCTGAATGTAATTCTTCAAGTAAAGAATTGCAAGATATTCTTTTTGGATTAAGATAAGGAATTATCTTACCTACTTTATCTCGTACAAGTATATATGTACCATTGCTTATATCGTTTTTATCTAATTTATTAAAACTGATTCTATCTAATCTAGGCATATGTTTCATTTCCATATATATTTTCATTTCTGAATGAGTAAGTTTATATTCACCATCATATTTTTTCCCTACATAAATTTCCATAAACTCTTCAATTTCTATAATTTGTTTCTTACTAACAAATGTCGCTTTACTCATATTTTTAACCTCCTAAATATAAAATAAAAACTCCTTATATATTATATAAGGAGCGAATTATCGCGGTACCATCCTACTTTGTAGCTTGATTTAAGTTTTAACGGTTCAACCGATCATCCTTTTTAAAGATATAGCTCATAGGTAGTAATAATTAAGTTTATTAATTAGGTTCACACTATCCCTAAATCACTTTTAACATTTACTTAACTATCATGTCCTAATCTTCGCTTTTCATTTCTTTATTACATTTTATCACATTTATAATGTTTGTCAATCATTTTTGATATTTTGTTAATTTCTTTATCTTTTCTTTTTCCATTATTGTTAATTCATTCATTTCATCACATATTGAATCTAAAATAAAATTAATTCTATTTTTATCTTTTAAATCAATTTCTTGATTAAAATAATAGTACATTAATAATTGATTGATTAATGACGTTAGATCTCTAACTGGACTAGATACTTTACAATATGGATTATTATAACAATTAATATTATAATTATTCGGATTATATATTTTTCCTATATCCCTTATTTCATCATAAATATTCTTTAATTCTTTAGAACACATTTTTTTATAACATTCATTTATTTCTCTAGTATTTAAATCTAAATTTATTGATTCACTACTACGAATTATATCTTTACTTATAAGAGGTAAATCCCTATTATATGCATATTGAGTAACATATTTATTACAAAACATTGTTATATATTGATTAATAGTATTAGCGATTGAATCACTATCTTTAATATGTGTAATATTATTATTAAATCTATACCCTATATAATATAAATTTGATAACACATTAGAAAGTACATAACTACAATTTAATTTATTTAAATATTCATCATTTTGTAAATTTTCTGTTACTTTAATAGTTTGTTTTGCTACATTAAAATGTTTTACATTAAGTGTAGAATTAAGTGAAAATTCAAAAGCAATAACATCTTTTTCTTCATCTTTATTTAATGAATATAAATATTTATCATTATCCATTATTCTAGTAAATGAACTTTTAGAACAATCATTTATTAAATTTTCAAAACCTTTTTCTAATACATAATTACTTATATCACTTGTATAAAGAACTAAATCATAACCATTTATATTATTCTTCTTTACAGAAAAAGCATTTTCAAGCATTTTAGCTTCTTTATTATCTATTGTAACAATAACTGCACTTTTCTTTTCCTTAGGACTAATCATTATAATTTTATTTAATTCATCTTTATTAACTTTATCTTCTATTTTATTAATTATTTGATAAGTATGATTTATCAAATACATTCTTTTTTCATAATCTTCTCTTTTTTCTAAAGAATCTAAATATTGTTTCTTATGAATACAATTATGTATTATCATCATAGTAGCTTGTTTATCATATATAAAATTATAACTAATTAATTTTTCAATTACTTTTTGATAATATATTATCTTATGAAAATCCGAACAATTTAATATTATATTTAAATAAGTTTCTAATATTTCATTAAATAATTCATTACCTATTTTACTATCACTAAATATCGTTGAATTAGAAGATAAGTAGATTGTTAAATATTCAATACTTTTTACATCATTTATTAAATACTTTATAAACTCATATGAATAATTATTTTCTTCATTATCTATCTTCTTATTATTCATATATTTATCTATTTTACTTATTATATTAATTATACTTTTTTCATGTTTTTTAATTAAACCATCATTTAATTTATCAGAGTTTTCTTTTAAATAATTTTCCATTATTTCTAAACAATTATCTAGTTTTTGTCTAAATAAAGCAAGATATTCATAATCTAATACTGTAATAGCATCATTAAAATAATCAAGACAATTACTTATATATTTATTATTTATATAAGCATTATTAAAATCAAAATCAATTAATTTTTGTTTATAAAATTCTAAAATAGTAAAAACTAATTTACTTTTATTATCTATACCTAATATATTACTTAATTCTTTTAAATTAGATGTTAGTTTTAGATTTACTTCTATTACATGATTTAATTCACCATTTATTTCGCAATCTTCAGCTCTTTTTATTTCATATTTTTTATTATTAATACGTGTTAAAACATCTTTTAATACTTCTTTATTAGGATCTACTTTATCTAACTTTAATCTTCTTTGTTTAACAATATCATATATATAATTTATATAATAGTTCCTTTTTGGAAAAGGGATAGCTTCTATATAAAAGTAATTATCTAAATTATTTATTATATATATTATATTAGAATAATTATCAATAATATTAATATTAGATAAATATTCTTTAAATGCTAAAATATATTTTTCAATATTTTTAATTGAAATTTTATTTTTAGAATTCATCAATTTTATATATTTTAATATCTCTTCATCTATTTTATTTTCTTCACGAATATCATTTTTTTTAGAATATTTTGAAGTTATTGATAATAAAACATTTTTATCTTGATTTTTAATTAAATGGTTATCTACAATTATTTCTTGTTTTTTTAATTCTTTTAGTTTACGTTTGATAAACTTCATGTTCATATTTAATATATTAAGAGTTTGTTTTATCAAGATTTCATTTTCTTTCATCTTAATATTTTTGAAATATTTAATTTTATTAATTAATTTCCGTTTTTCTAAATATAAAAAATTTTTCTTTTCATTAATATCACTTATTTCATCTAATATATCATCAGAAAATAATACTACATTATAATCAATTTTCTTATTTTTTTTATTGTTAAAAACAAAAGTAGGTTCTTTTGTTTTATTATAATTATTTTCTATTTCATTTTCAATCTCACTAATTTTATGAGCTGTTTTCTTCAATATTGAATTATATTGTTTTACCTTTTCTTCCAATTTCATAACTGATTCAATATCACCATTTTTCATATAAAAGCAAGATAAAACTTTCGCATGTTTCTTATTAAACTTACAACCATTTCTATATTTGTTTATTTTATTCAATTTTTCTTCATTACTTAATCCATTTATTTTATTCAAAAACAACTCTAAATTTTCCATACTACCCCCTAAAAAATATTAGTTTCTTAAATTATCACTTATCATTATAATGTTATCTGTTAATTGATTTATTCGTTCCATAATTCTCTTAGCTTTTAATTCATCAACGTCTTTAGATGAATTACTTAAATGTCTTTCTAATTCTTCTTTAGTAAAATTTGTTGTAAAAAAAGTTGGTAAATGTTCTTGCATACGATATTGTAATAAGGAACATAATATTTCATCTCTACCCCAAGATGTTACCACCTCTGCACCGATATCATCAATAAGTAATAAAGGACTATTTTTAATTATTTCAAATTTTCCTTTAAAATCAGTATCAAATGATGCTTTCAAATCTCTTAAAAATTCAGGCCAAAATATAATCGCACTTTTAATATTTTTACGAGCTAAATCATTAAATAAAGCTGAAATCAAATATGTTTTTCCACATCCAAAATTACCACTTAGATATAATCCTTTTAAATGTTTATCTTTTTCATAATTATTTAAAAATTTAGTTAACCATAATATAGTTTCATGTCTTTTTTTATCTTTTTTATAAACAGTTTCTAATGAGGCATCTACTATATAATTATTAATACCTAACATATATATATTATTTAAATGCTTAGTTTTATTATATTGTTTTTCACTATATTTACATGGTTTATAATGAAATTCTAAATTATTTTCTACTATTTTAGGTAAATAAGCATGTCCTTCTATTTTGTTTTTACATTCTAATATATTTTTACAATTCATACAATTTTTATATTCTTTAGATGATTCTTCTAAAATAGATGTATATTTCATTAATATATTACTATTTAATTTAAGCTTATCAACTAATACTTTAAAATCTTCATTTCTTAACATATCATTATATGATTTTTCTAAAGCTTATACTTGTTTTAATAGCTTTTCGAATTCTTCTAATTCTTCATCTGACGCTAAATCTGATTTAGCTGTTTTATCAAACCATATAGGTTTTTCTTTTATTGTTTTTTTAGTTTTATTTTTATATTCTTTTGTTGCTTGTTCCATCGCACTACTTACTGTTTCTATTTTATCTTTTTTCCATTGTGACGCTATGGATTCAACAAAGTTTTTTATTAGTTTGTTTTCATTTATTCTTAATACATAATCAATTAAAACATTAACTACTCCTGGTTTTAAAT
>CAYNYX010000059.1:0-6670 GCA_964401535.1 uncultured Muribaculaceae bacterium
AAGAAATATTAAAATATATAATGAATTAAATGATGAAATAAATGATAGTACTGTAATATATTCACCAGCATTTAGAAGGGAAAGTCATCCTGTTTTAGTTAAAGCTGATGAATTAGGATTAAAAGTTTATGAATATCAAGAAATGTTAGGTAAATTAAGTAAAATGTTTAAAACAATTTGTGTATCAGGTTGTCATGGTAAAACAACTACAACAGCAATGTTGTCACATATATTTATGGATGATACAGGTTGTAATTATATAATAGGTGATGGACAAGGTCATGGTGATAAAGAATCAAATCGCTTTGTTTTAGAATCATGTGAATATAGAAGACATTTCTTAGCTTATGAACCAGAATATGTAATAATAACTAATATTGAATTAGATCATATTGATTATTATAAAACAATAGATGATATGGTTTTAGCATATCAAGAATTTGCTTCTAAAGCTGATAAAATGGTTATTGCTTGTGGAGATGATCAATATACTCATTTATTAGAAATAAATCCTCAAATATATTATTATGGATTAAATGACGATAATGATATTCAAGCTAGAAATGTTGAATATAGATTAGATGGAACTAGTTTCGATGTATTTGTTGAAGATGATTATTATGGTCACTTTGATTTACCTTTATATGGTAAACACATGCTTCTTAATTCTTTAGCTGCTATCGGTGTATGTTATTATGAAAGATTAGATGCTAAAAATGTTGCGAAATCTTTAAAAACATTTAAAGGAGCAGAAAGAAGATTTAAAGAAAAAATAATAGGTGATATAGTAACGGTAGATGATTATGCTCATCATCCAACAGAAGTTAAAGTAACAATTAAAGCAGCAAGACAAAAATATCCTGATAAAAAACTTATTGCTATTTTAAAAACTCATACTCAATCAAGAACAATAGCATTTGCTGATGAATTTGCTGAAGCACTTAATTTAGCTGATAAAGCTTATGTTATGGATATCAATGTTGATAGAAAAGAAGATGGCTATGATGATGTTACATATGAAGTTATTTTAGATAAATTAAATAATGGTGGTTATATGTCACTAGATAATGTTGATGAACTATTAGAATATGAAAATGCTGTTATATTATTCTTAAGTAGTAAAGAAATATATGAATTACAAAATCTATATGAAGAAAAACTAAAGGAGAAATTAAATGGGAAGTAGTAAAACTTTAATTATTATTTTAACAGCAGGAGTTTTACTAATAGTAGGAACTATTATATTTAAAGAATTAAGTAACAAAAATAAAGAAATTATTACTGATCAACCCAAAGTTATATATGAAACATTAGATGAATATGTTAAAAATCATTTAGTAACAGAATTAGAAAGAAATTCATTTTATAAAGTTTTAACTTATAAAGAAGATGATATAAAATATTATGCATTAGTAGATAATAATGATAAATTTATTGAAAAATTCAATTCATCTTATACATATAAATTATATAATTTTACTTATATAGATGACTATATAGAATCAAAATGGTATTGTGAATTATCTAATGATATTTGTAAATTAAAATATAATGGACAAATTATTAAAGAAAATATTAAATATGATAATGTATCAGTAAATAATGAAGAAACATTAAAAATCAAAACATTAAACAAAGATAATAAATTAAATTATTCATATTATAATATAAATGATGGTAAATATAATTCCGATTTAACATTTGATTATTTATTTAAATTAAATGATGTTGATTTATTTTCTAATAAAGCTATTGCTAATAAAAAAGATTTAGGTTTTATATTAATTGATTTAAATAACTTAGAACCTTTAACATATTATTATGTAAAAATAGGTTATAACTATTCCTTAGATGTTTATACTAATATGAATTATAATTATTTAATTATAGTTGATAATAATGATAAATATGGTGTTATTGATTTAAATGGTAATGTCATAATTGATCCTATTTATACAAATTTAAATATAGTTAGTGATGGATATTTTTCATATAAAGAAAATGATAAAATTATTTTAATTGATAAAAATAATGAAATAATTGATAAAGATATAAGTTATATATTAGATAATAATGATAATTATATGATGATTATTAAAAATGATAATTATAAAATATATAATAAAAGTATGGAAGAATTAGATTTAACAACTATTTTTAAAGAAGAAAAATATGTAAACAGTATGAGTGAATTTTATACAAAATATTTAACTTTCAGTATAATGCCTTATACAAAAGAAGAAACAGTAACTAATGATACAAATTTATATATAAGTAAAGATGGTATTATTCCTTTTACAGAAGAAATAGAAGGTAGAAATCTTAATAGAGTTATAAATGAAAATGAATATGTTGGTAGATTTTATTATAATGAAGAAGATAAAATATACATATTTTATGAATTAAATAAAAAAATAGTAGATGTAACTACAGAAAGTAGCACACAATAAAACATTAAGTTATAAAACTTAATGTTTTTAGTTTACTTTTTCATTAAATCTTTGATTTTTTCAGTATTTTTGAAATTAATTTTAGCAATTTCACTTAATTTATCAAATCCATATTTATTAACTATTTTTAAAGCTGTTTCATCTACAACATTACTAGCACCTTTAGGTAATAAGATATCTACATCTTTACTTATTTTCGCAAATTCTTTTAAAAATACATATCTACTTATTAAAGAAGCACAAGCAACAGATAAACATTTATCTTCTGCTTTAGTCATAAAAGTTATATTTCTAACAACATTATTAGATTCTTTTAAATAATTAAAATAAACATATTTTTCAGCAAATTGATCTACTACTATATAATCATAATTATTCATTTTACTTTTTAAATTACTAAGTACTTTATTATGTAAAATAGCTTTTAATTTATTCATGTTATAGCCATCACTATATTTTAAATTATATTCTCTATTTGATAAAATAATACATTCATAAGGTATAATATTGATAATTTTAGGTACAATATCTAATATCTTATCATCAGTTAGTTTTTTAGAATCTTTAACTCCTAATTCTTCTAAAAAACTTATATCTTCTTTTCTTACATAAGAAGCTGTAACAACGATAGGACCAAAATAATCGCCAGTACCAACTTCATCAGATCCAATTGATGTTGAATGATATATTTTAGGATCAACTTGAGTTGTTTCTTTATCTTTTTTCTTATCCTCACTGTTAGTGACTTCTAATTTATTTAAAGGATTTAAGTGTCTTTCCCTTTCAATCCAAAATTGGCTTGATAAATCGGCATCTTTTCCTTGAAATACAGCTTTACCTGATTCATATAAAGTTACAACAGTATCACCATCATCAGCTTGAAATACTGCATATTGTGGCGTTTTTTCTCTTTTTAATTCGTCAAAGAAATCTACCATTTCATTTTTAGTTCGATCTGATACTTTTAAAGTAATAGTCATTTTAATCACCTTGTCATTATTTTATCATATTTTATTGTAAAAATCTTTCTTTTTTGTTAAAATAAAAATATAATTGATTAGGAGTGGATATTATGGAAATATTTGATGTAGCGATTATACTTATTTTAGTAATTGGATTTTTATTAGGATTTAAAAGAGGATTTACAAAATCTGTAGTTTGTTTTGCTTCAGTATTTTTATCAATCATAATAGCATTTTTATTAAAAAATAATTTATCAATCATATTTTATGAAAATTTACCATTTTTTAAATTTGGTGGTATTTTAAAAGGAGTAACTGTTTTAAACATATTTATATATGAAATAATAGCTTTCTTATTACTATTACTTTTAATTACAATCATATTTAAAATCCTTATATTAGCAACTTCAATATTTGAAAAAATATTAAATGCTACTATCATATTAGGTATACCATCTAAAATATTAGGTGGAGTAGTAGGTATTATAGAATATTATGTTATAACTTTTATTTTGCTTTTTGTTTTAACATTACCAGTATTTAGTTTTAATAGTTATATTTTAGATAATTGTAAATATGCTGAAAAAATATTATTAGATACTCCAATATTATCTAATTTTACTGATGATACTTTAGATGTTATAAATGAATTTACATTATTAAAAACAAAATATAAAGAAAGTACTAGTTCTATGCAATTTAATAAAGAAACATTAGATTTATTCTTAAAATATAAAATTATTACAATAGAAAGTGTAGACAAATTAATAGAAAAAGACAAATTAAAAATCGATGCAGTTGAAGAAATACTAAAATGTTATAGAGAGGAAACAAAAAATGAATGCGAGAGAAATAATTGACGAAGAAAAAATTTTGGTAGATTTTTATGCTGAATGGTGTGGGCCTTGTAAAATGTTAGCGCCTATTATTGATGAAATAATAGAAGAAAAACAAATAAAAGTATTAAGAATTGATGTAGATAAAGATACATCATTAGCTAAAGAATATAATATAACTAGTATACCAAGTTTATTATTATTTAAAAAAGGTAAGTTAGTTAATAAACATATAGGTTTTATAGAAAAAGAAGATTTGATTAAATTTATAGAAGATTAGTAATATTACTAATTTTTCTTTACATTTATTTAACAAAAACCCTTTAATATTATTAAAAATATGTTATAATCAATATAGAATATAAAAGGAGTGTTATATGAAAAATAATAAGGGATTTACTTTAGCAGAAATACTTGGTGTAATAACAATATTAGGTTTATTAGGATTAATTGTGTTTCCAGCTGTTGATAAAGCTATAAAAGAAGGAAAAGAAGACTTGTATAAAGTCCAAGTTTCCAATATAGAAGCAGGAGCGATAGCTTGGGTTGCTGAAAATGTATTTAGTGCACCATCAAAAGAAGGTGAAATGATTACATTAACTTTAAGGCAATTAAAACAAGCTGGTAAAGTAGATAATGAAATCATAAATCCAAAAACAAAAACTTTGTTTCCAAATGATATGTTAGTTACAATAACCAAAAAAAGTGGTTCATATAAAGCCGAAGTATTAACTGAAACAGGTAGTGAAACAGATGAAACTGAATATAATCCTTTTTCACCAACATTAATATTAAATGGTTCAACATTAGAATATGTAGAACTTAGAACATCTGGACAAGCATATCAAGATCCAGGAGTTATTGCTAAAAATAGTGAAGGGGAAATTATTACAAATGATGTAGTTATAACTATAACTAAAGATAGTAATACTGTATTAAACATACCTGTTACGACAATCGGAACATATACAATAACATATTCTGTTACATCATTAGGATTAACAGAAAAAATAGTAAGAACAGTTATCGTAAGAGATAGTGAACCACCAGTAATAACAATACCGAGTACAACAACAATTAGTGTTGCTAATACAGGAAGTTATAATTTAATAGACACAATAACAGTTTCTGATATTAGTACTTATACAGTAGTTGCTGATAGGACATTACCTTCTGTCGCAGGAACATATACTATTACTTATACTGCAACAGATGAATATGATAATGTATCAACTGCTAGAAGAACTATAATCGTTGAATAAAAAAATCTAGGAATTTCCTAGATTTTTCTATATAAACCAATTGCTTTACCTAAAATAATTACATTATTAAGAATAATAGGATCCATTGTATCATTTTCTGGTTGTAATCTAAAATATCCGTTTTCTTTATAAAATGTTTTAAGAGTAACTTCATTATCTTCAGTCATCGCAACAACAATTTCACCATTTCTAGCAGTATTTTTTCTTTCTACAATAACAATATCCCCATCTAATATTCCGGCATTAATCATACTAGTTCCACTTACATTTAATGTAAATACTTCTTTATCTTTAGGAATCAAATAGGCAGGTAAAGAAAAGTATTCACCAGGGTTTTCTATTGCTTCAATAGGATTACCAGCTGTTATTTTTCCTAATAAAGGAACTTCAATTACATTTTCATTTTTTGGTAAGAATTCATTATCAACTAATAATTCAATAGCTCTATTTTTAGAGTTTTCTTTTTTTATAAATCCTTTATTAACCAAATTATTTAAATGAACATGAGTAGTAGCAGGTGAATTAATACCTAGTGATGCACCAATCTCTCTTACTGTTGGTGGATAGCCGTGTGAAACAATATATCCTTTAATAAAATTCAAAACTTCTTGTTGTCTTTTAGTTAAATCTTCCATTTATTTCCTCCTTTTTACAATTTAATTTTATCACAACTTTACACCCAAGTCAAACATTTGTTTATATTTTTTAAAAAAAGTATTGACACGAATAAATGTTCGTAATATAATGGATTTAATGAAGGAGAGATAATATGAAAGAAATTTTTGAAAGTAAACTAATGGTAGGATTTATTGTGTTAATGTTGAGTTTAATAATATTTGGAGCAAATAATACTGAAGTAGAAGTAGCGGATAATAATGATAATGAAATTGCTTATTTATCAGAATAGATTTTAAAAAATAGTAAATATCTTTTAAAAAATAAAATTATATGTTACAATATTACTATAATAAAGAGGGATAAATATGGACGAGAGAATAATTAGTAATATTAAATCATTAGGTATTGATATGATAAGTGAAGCAAATAGTGGTCATCCTGGAATAGTTTTAGGTGCAGCTCCTATAATATATACTTTATTTGCTAATCACTTAAAAATTAATCCTAATGATTCAGAATGGATAAATAGGGATAGATTTGTA
>CAYNYX010000060.1:0-6545 GCA_964401535.1 uncultured Muribaculaceae bacterium
TACCTAAACATTCTATTTTTTCATTATTTTCTTTTTCAATATAATCAGTAAATATTTCAAAACTATTTCCAACAAGTAAAAATATAACTCCATTATCAACTAATTCTTTTATTTTATCTTTATATTTTAATAATTTATTTATTATTTTTTCTTGTCCTGATTCAGGCATAGAACACATATAAACTAAATCTATTTTTTCAGTTAAAAATCTAGGTTCTTCATTTATAGTTGTTTCTATAAATGTTGTATCTTTTAAACATTGTTTTAAATATTTTGAATTAGCTTTATCACCATATAGATAGCAAATCTCTGGAAACAAAATCTCTATTTTCATAACACACCTACCTATCAAACCTTTTAACCCAATTTTTGATTAACTTATTTACATAATCATATGTACTTGTATCATAAAGAATATAAACCTTTTTAATACCATCAGTATTTAAATTATTTATCTCTTCTTCACTTTCACCACATATAATTTTATCTTCAGGAATTCCTGCTAGTAACATACGCAATTTATAATCATAACATCTTGGTCCATATGCAACTACTTTTTTAATATTTTCTTTATTTAAAAACTCAAAATCAACATCATAAATCCAACCTATAAATTCTGATGAATCTTTTCTTTCAAACCAATCATCTATCATCATTACAACTATTTTGTCATCTAAATCAGAACTTATATAATCAAATGAAGAAGAACAAGCTACTGAATTTTGTCCTTTAGCCATTGTTTGAATAACTTTTATATTATCAAACTCATATTCACCATATCTAGTATCAGTAATATGCATTCTTTCGATTGATTTTAATATATCTTCATATTTAATACCAAATGAAAAAGCAAAAGTTATAGCCGCTAATTCATTATATATATTATATATAGCACAATTTATAATTGGAAATTCATAATTTTTATCTTCATATTTTAAATTAAATTTTTTATTTTCAAAATCTATATTTGTTATTCTATAATCAGCTTCTTTTGATTTAAAATCACAATTAGGACAATAAGCATTACTTATATGATTATATCTTAAATAATTATATTTCAATTTAGTATCACATTTAGGACATAAAGTATAATCATTTATTATATTTCTTGATTCTAAATAATCAGTATCTAATTTATCTATACCATAAAATACTCTATCATTTTCTTTCAATAAATTACTTGAACATAAATCTTCAGTATTTAAAATAATTTTTGTTTTTTTAGGTGTATATGTATTTAATATATTAAATATAAACTCTGAATGAGCATTTCTTTTAATAGAATCTCTAGATAAATTAGTAACAATTAAATAATCTGGTTCTATAAAAGGCATAATAAGTCTTGAAAACTTTTCATCTGTTTCTAATACTAACATATCTACTTTAGGCTTACCAAATAAACTAAGACCATTAGTTATTACAGTAGCTATACCAGTATTTATATTCGCACCTAATCTATTTGTTTCTATTTTATAATTTGACTCAACTAATATATCAGATACCATATTAGTAGTTGTTGTTTTACCATTAGTACCAGTTATACATATAACTTTATTAAATCTTCTAGCTCCTTTTAAATAATTTTTATCTATTTTTAAAGCTATTTTACCAGGATAAAAAGAGGCTTGTTTTCCTATTATTTTTAATAATAATTTAGTTATTTTTGAACAAAATAAAGCAAATAAGAATCTAATTCTACTCATATTATAGTCTTTCCTTTATACTTTCTTTTATAATATTTAAACCTCTTAATAATACTTCTTCTTCAATAACTAAAGAAGGCATTATTTTTAAAACAGAATCATTTCTTCCAGCAAGTTCAATAATTAAACCTTTATTAAAACATAAATCTAATACAGAACGAGCTAAAATACCATCTTTAAAATCTATCCCCCAAATAAGACCAATACCTCTAATATCCATATTACTTTTCAATAATGGTTTTATTTCTTTATCTAAATAATCACTTACAATCTTTTCTTTATCTTTTACTTGTTTAGATACATTTTCTTTTATCATTAATTCAAGACCTGCTTTAGCAGTAACCATTGAAAGTTGAAAACCTCTAAATGTTCCATTATGTTCACCTGGACTCCATACATCTAATTGTGGTTTTAATAAAGTTAAAGCAAAAGGTAAACCATAACCACTAATTGATTTTGATAAAACCACTATATCAGGTACTATTCCTGCTCTTTCAAATGAAAAGAAAGTACCAGTTCTAGTACACCCTACTTGAACATCATCAACAATCAATAATATTTCATATTTATCACATATTTCTCTTATTCCTTTTAGAAATTCATTAGAAAATACATGAATACCACCTTCAGCTTGAACAGTTTCTATAATAATAGCAGCTGGTTTTTCAATACCAGAATGATCATCATTTAATATTTCTTCTAAATACTTTAAAGTATCAAATTTACCATCCATATAATATGGTGTAGGAATATGTGTTACATTACATAAAGGAACTCCTGCTCCTTTTCTAGCTCCAGCTTCAGTAGTTAATGACAATGAGCCTAAACTCATTCCATGAAATGCTCCCATAAGAGCAAATATATTTGTTCTATTTGTTACTTTACGAGCTAATTTTATAGCTGCTTCAACACCATTAGTACCAGTTGGTCCTGTAAACATAACTTTATAATCCAAGTTTCTTGGAATCAATATTTCTTTTTCAAAAAAATTTAAAAATTCACTTTTAGCACTAGCATACATATCTAAAGAATGTATTATAGCATCACTTTCAATATATTTAATTAATTTTTCTTTTATATAATCAGGATTATGTCCATAATTAAGAGCTCCTGCTCCATTAAAAAAATCAATATATTCTTTACCATTATCTTCTTTAATAATTGAACCTTTGGCGTAAGAAAATTCGACTGGCCATTTACGACAATAACTTCTTACATTTGATTCATATTCTTCAAAAACCTTCTTCATAAAAAAACACCTCTTATTTTTGATTTCTATCAACAATTTCATTATACACTTTTCAAATAATTTTTACAATATATTTAAAAATTATATTATGTTGTTTACATTTACTTTAATAATAATTAAAAACTTGTATTTTGCTAACTTTATGATATAATAAAACACACATAGGGGGTATATATGTATTATTATTTAGGAATAAAATTGATAAATGAAGAAATTTATGTAAGAGATATATATTATGATCAATATTCTATTATTGAACGAAATCAACGCTATGCTCAAGTTTTTTTTAGATTTGGAAACATGGGGAATAGAATGTATTTATGTTAATGATATTGATGATAATAAAATAAGAACAATTTATTTTAACAATTGTATACCTAAAGATGTTTTTGATAAAATACCTAAAATTGTAACACAAGGAATTTATTATATAGGTAATAGTATTGATAATGAAACTAATATAGAATATTGTGAATATTTAGATTTTAAAACCGGTAAAATACAATCTATTTCAATTGATAAAGAACAACCTGATTATCCTAAAGCAAATAATATACGAAGATTAAGTAATCAAGAAAAAAGAGCTAGAGAATTAAAACCACAACAAATTCCATATGAAGATTTCAAGTTTCCTATTGTAATAAATGTATATTTATCAAGAAATGATTATTATGGAAAACAAAAAAATATAAAACTTTAATATAAAACAAACTAATCAAAAGATTAGCTTGTTTTATTTATTCTTTATTTTCTAATTTAACTAATACTTCTCTTGGTTTAGAACCATTGTTAGGTCCTATAATGCCTCTTTCTTCTAACAAATCAATACATCTTGCTGCTCTATTATAACCAAGTCTAAATCTTCTTTGAAGAAGTGATGCTGATGCTTTACCTTGAGTAACAACAAAAGAAACTATATCGTTATATAAAGGTTCATCATAATCATCATCATTTTCTAACATAGTTGTTGCATTTAATTCTTCATTGTCCATAGGTAATGAATCATCATAAGATGCTTTTTGTTGTGATATTGTATAATCAACTACTTTTTTAATTTCTTCATCAGATAGATATGTTCCTTGTACTCTTATTGGAGTATTCTCTCCTTGTGGTAAAAATAACATATCACCTTTGCCTAATAATTTTTCGGCACCAGCCATATCTAATATTGTTCTTGAATCTATTTGAGATGATACAGCAAAAGATATTCTTGATGGAATGTTAGCTTTAACTACTCCTGTTATTACATCAGTTGATGGACGCTGAGTCGCAACTATTAAATGAATACCAGCAGCTCTAGCCATTTGAGTTATTCTCATAATTGAATCTTCTACTTCTTTAGCAGCAACTAACATAAGATCTGCTAATTCATCTATTATTACTACAATAAATGGTAATTTACGAAGTTTATTATCTTCACTTCTTGACTTGTTTTCTGATTCAACATAAGCATTATATCCTGCTATATTTTTAGTACCACTTGCACTAAACATTTCATATCTATTTTCCATTTCAACAACAATCTTTTTTAAAGCTATATTAGCTCTTTTAGGTTCTGTTACAACTGGTGCTAGTAAGTGTGGTACTCCATTATACATAGAAAGTTCTACTTTCTTAGGATCTACTAATACTAATTTTACTTCATCTGGTTTTGTTCTCATTAAAATAGAAACTATCATACTATTTATGCATACTGATTTACCACTACCAGTAGAACCAGCTACTAATAAATGTGGTGTTTTATTTATTTCACAATAAATAGGTCTACCCATAATATTTCTACCTAATGTTACAACTAATTTTGATTGTTCTAAATTAGATGGAATTAAATCTAATATTTCTCTTACTGTAACTATAGAAGTTATTTTATTTGGTATTTCAACACCAATAGTAGATTTACCTGGTATTGGTGCTTGAATTCTAACATCTTTAGCAGCTAATGCTAAGGCTATTTCACTATGAATTGCTAAAATACGATTTAATCTTGTTCCTGATTTAGCTTCAAGCTCATATTGAGTAACAGCTGGACCTGGATTAATTGCTACTACTTTAGCTTCTATTTGGAAGTCTTTTAAAACTTGTTCCAATATTTTTACATTACTTGCTATAGTTTCACTTGCTTCACTATTTTTACCTTTAGGTGGTTTTTCTAATAATGATATTGAAGGTAATTTATAGCCTAAATTGATATTATCTTTTATTTCCTTTTTTTCTTGTTCTTCTTTTACTTCTTTTTTATCTTCTACAACATGAATCAATTCGTCAACAGATGAAACTACTATTTTTTTATCTTCTTCGTATTCATTTTCTTTCTTAATTATTTCTAATTTATCTTTCTTCTTTTCTTTTAAATGAATACCTTGTTTTGCCTTATTTTTAAGCCATTTTACAATATCATATATTGATATACCTGTAAACATAATAGCACCACATATTATTAAAGCAATACAAACTACTTTTGTTCCTTCTATAGTTAATATTTTAACTAATCCAATAGAAATTATGGCTCCTATTATTCCACCACCTTCTATTGGTAATGAAACGTTAATAAAATCCATTAAATTTCCTATTGTTGTTTCTAATATTTTAACACTATCTAATCCTGTTGTTTCAACAAATTCACTTATATATTTAGCATGTGATAATACTAATATTCCTATTATTATTACATAAAAACCAATTGCTTTTGATGTAAAATAATTTGGTTTTTCTCTTTTAGCAATCATATATATTCCTACTAAGCCTACTAATACTAATAATAAACCCCACCATGCACCAAATAAAAATGCACTAAATCCTTTTATTACATCTGAAGCTATTCCAAAAGGACAACATCCTATAATTGCGAGTAAAATAAGAAATATTCCCTTTAATTCTGTTTGATATAGTGGTTTAGATTTATCTTCTGTTCTTTTTTTCTTTTTTGCCATATTATCACCTATTCTCTAATTAAATTATACTATATTTTTAATAAAAATAAAAGACTATTTTTATAGCCTTCTATTTTTGTTTAATACCTATATTTAAATGTAATTATAAATTAGCTTTATTTATTGTTATGACTGGGCGAAGGCCATAGTGGTCGGAAACAAGAACATTATAGTAGTTACCGGAGTCACCACTACCATTCAATTTACCATAATATTCGACAGTCCACGCGAGAAACCATGAACTAGGAGACGCCGTTGTTGATGCAGTACTTGTCCAATAACCATATGTGCTGTAATCTACTGTTGTACACCCATAATTTGTACAGTAAGCTGTTCTATCATATAACCAACCATTTACAGCTCTAATATTATCTATCCAGCCACCATATAGACTTAATTGTTTTTGATTAAATGTTTGTCCTACTACTGTTGCAATTTCTTGGGCTGATGGTACATGTGATTCTAAACTACTATGCCATCCTGCTGTATCTATTGTTAATTGTGTTGCTAATTCATTCATGCCATCTGCATTATTACCACTTGAATTCCAAGCTACTGTTGCTGTTGTATTATGATCTAATATTACCTTTACTGTTGGTGATGTTTGAGAAGATGTTTCTATTACATACCATCTCATACATCCTGTTTTTGTTCCTGTTTCAC
>CAYNYX010000061.1:0-6378 GCA_964401535.1 uncultured Muribaculaceae bacterium
GTGGTACTTGTTGGTCATCTTCTTGTACTTATTATGAGATGATAGATGATGAAGATTATAATGAAGGTGAAACATATTATTATTTAAGAAATAATAGGATGACTGCGTTGGATCCTAATAGTATAAATAGAGAATTATTAGAAATAAGACCTATATTTACGATAGAAGGATCAATGTCAGGTTTTTATGAAAGAGTAACATTAAGTAATTCACAATCTTTGGTTGGATATTATAATAATACAGGTGTTTTACAAACTAGCGGAACTTGTTATGGCAATTGTACATATTATAAATTGATTCAATTTTATGATTCAAATGGTAATGTTAATACATATGATTCAAATAAACAATATTATTATTTGGTTACAAGAGATACTAATATATTAGTTATGACTGGCGGTGTATCAAGTGCCTGGGCTTCAGCTCAAAGCAAACCATTTACATTAACGAGTATATATAATGGTGTTGATTATACATCATCAGCTACATGGAATGTATCAGGAACAGCTGTGAATTGTTATGCAGATACTGTAATTGAAAATATTAAAATTAATAGTGGACAAACTAAAACAACCGGTGAAACTAATCCACCTAGTGGCAATAGCAGTAGGAATTTTTATGGAAGATGGTTTAATGTAAAATTAGGTAGAGGTATAATGCAATCTAGTACTAATTATACTAATTTTAATCATATATTAGCGGGGTATGCATCTAGTCTTAATAGTACAACTCATTATAAATTTATTGTGGAATCAGGAGTATATAATACTATTTCTTTAGCGGGGGGAGCAACATCAAGTTATACGCAATATATTGAAATGGACGCTATATATGGAAATGATTTTGATAGAGCTACTTCTAATAATAGTGATTTAGATGTTACCTTCTGTGCATCTGGTCAATGGGGAAGTAATATATATGCTTCTAGCAGTATTGGAATTGGTTTTGATTTAACAGTTAAAAGTGGTAGTTTTGGAACCAATAAGTATAATTATTCAGCTGGTATATATGTTGGTGGTCGTTATAATGGTAGTACTAATATGGCTCGTAAAGTAAGATTTACAGGTGGCTATGCTTATAATTTAATAGGTGGACCTTTAACAAGTTCTAGTAGAGCTAATTATAATGATACTTACATTTATGTGACTGGCGGTAGCATTGATACAATTATTGGTGGTGCCGGAACATCAGCTACTTATGGAAATAGAATTATTCAAGTAACAGGAGGTACTATAAATTATAGTGTCTTTGGTGGAAGTAATGGTTATCAAGGAACTGGTGATGATGGTACTTTAAATGGTAGTTCATATATATATATAGGTGGGGAAGCTGTTATAGGAAATCCAGATTATGTCAATAATGGTAATACTATGTATGGAGCAGAAGCGGGAAGTGTTTTTGGGATTGGAAATGGTAGAAGTGGTTCTAGTTATGTAGCAATCGGTTCTAATGATAATTCTAATATTATAATTGATGGAAATGCTGTTATAAATAATAATGTTTATGGTGGTGGTAATTATGGTGCTACTGGTATAAGTAGTAGTTATAATAGAACATCAACTAATATAAATATTTTAGATGGCACAATAAAAGGCTCAGTATATGGTGGTGGAAATAACAATGGTTCTGGTTCTTCATCAATTGAAGCTGATGTCAATTTGTTAATGTCTGGTGGTAAAGTTTTAGGATCAATATATGGTGGAAGTAATCAGTTAGGAACAATCTATGGTGATGTAGAAGTTACTATCTTAAATGGTGAAGTAGAAGGCTCTGTTTATGGTGGTGGAAAAGGTGGATATGCTAATAACAATTCTACCGGTACTTTTGTATCAAAAAATGTTAATGTTGTAATAGGAAATAGAAATCTAGACGCTGTACCGACGATTAGTGGAAATGTTTACGGAGGAAGTGCCTATGGAGTTGTTAATGGTTTGTCAATTAATGCTGGTGCATCATCATACAATACTACTGTAACAATGAATAAAGGAAATGTAACTTCTATATATGGTGGTGGACAAGGAAATTCATCTTATACTCCTTATGTAAAAGGTAATATATTTGTTAATATAAATGGTGGTACTATAACTGATGTATATGGAGCTAATGATGCTAATGGAACTCCTACAAAAGATGTTGTTGTTAATTTATATGGCGGTAATATTACGAATGCTTATGGTGGTGGAAGACAGGCCAATACTACATCTTCAACCATTAATTTAGATGGTTCTATTGTTACATCTATATATGGTGGTGGAAATGAAGCTGGTGTAAATGATACTACTATAGAATTAATTAATGGATCTGCTGATAATATATATGGGGGATCAAATCAAAGTGGTACAGTTTTAACGAGTGTTATTAATTCTTCTAATAGTGATTCTGAAATAGAAATCAAAAATATATATGGTGGAAATAATAGAGGTGGACAAACTACTAATAGTTCAATAACTTTATCTAATATTAGTGTAGATAAAATTTATGGTGGCGGAAATAACGCTAATATGAATAGTAATACTAATATCACTTTAAATAATGTGACAGTAAATGATGAACTTTATGGTGGTGGTAATTATGGTAGTGTCCCAGGTAATGTTAATTTATCTATTGATAATAGTAATTTAAATGTTATTTATGGTGGTGGAAATAATGGTATTGTCAATGGTAATGTAATTTTCAATATCAATAATACTACTATTGTTGATACATTATATGCAGGTGGAAATGCTGGTAATGTACAGGGTAATACTAATTTAAATGCAGTTAATGTTTCAGCTGGTGGTTCTATATATGGTGGCGGAAATAGTGCTTCAGTATTAGGTGATACTCATGTTATTATTGCTGGTACTAGTAATATAGGTAAGAGTGTATTTGGTGGCGGAAATGCAGGTGCTATAGGAATAGAAGCTAATGATTCATCAAAAACTACTGTTGATATATTAGGCGGCACAATTAATAAGAATATATATGGTGGTTGCAATACTTCTGTTGTATATGGTTCTACTGAAGTTAATGTGGGTTTATCTACTAGTAATTTAACAAAAAGTCCTATTTTAATTAAGGGAACTATCTTCGGTGGTGGAGAAGCTAATGATGAAGGTAGTGAAATATACGATTATACATTTATAAGTGTTACTAATGGTATTTTGTTAAATATAAATGGTGCTGATTACGGAAATAATTTAAAAATAAATGGTAGTATTTTTGGTTCAGGAAATGCTTCGTCGTCTAGTGGTAGTTCATATGTTTATATAAGTAATTTAGGAAATAGAAATAATCCTAATAGGGCTATTTCAATTCAAAGAGCTAATATGGTAAGTATAAGTAATTCTTGTATTGAACTGGTTGGAACAACCGATAGAACAAATGAATATTCATCTATGAAATATTCAGTAAATAGAGTTGATTTATTGAAGATCAAAAACAATACAACTTTGTTATTGCAACAAAATGCGAATTTATTAAAAAAATTATATAGTTTAGTAGATGTTGGTGGTAATGAATTAAAAGCAAGTGTTACTATAAATAATGGAGTAGTTAATAAAAATACCGATAATAGAATTTATATAATTGCTAATAAAAGTCTTAACGTTACTACTAATGAAGCAGCAACATCATATGGAGAAATAACTGGTATGACTTTCTTAGGTATGTATTCATCATATAGTGCAGGAAGTTATATATATGGTATTTATAATATGGAAAATGGTGAAAGTGCTGATGCATCTGATGTTATTATTGGAGGATCTTATATTTTAGGTTTGCATGCTTATGATATGAATTATAGAGTAGATGGTTTTTATACTAATTATATTGATGATGCTTATACTCATGTATCAACAGATTATATAGAACCTACACCACCTAATTCAAATTACTATATTTGGTCAATAGGTTTGGATGCAATTAATTATTCATTTAATTTAACATCTTCAAAATATGCTTCGTTAGGTACTTATGAATTATCTTTAATTGATTTTGCTGCTGGTAATACTACTTTTGAAGTATTAGGATTTAATGCGGAAGGTTTAACAAGTGGTGTTAATTTAGTTGATTCAAATAATGTCCCTAAAATAGCACCTACTCCTGAAGAAGCAAATCGAGTAATTGGATTATCTATGAAATCTGAAACTACAGAATGGACAAGTTCAAATGTTACAAAATTTTTATCAAATAATTCTGGTACTTATACTGGTAATAATACTTATTTAACAGATAATCAACCAAAGGCTCCATCCTTAACGTTCTATTTATATCATGCCAAAAACATAACGTTAGAAGGTAATTTAGGAACTGTTATTGTTACATTACAAGCTATGGTTCCTAGAAACGAAATAGAATATGATGTATCATTGATTGTTATTA
The DNA here is from genome assembly GCA_964401535.1 of uncultured Muribaculaceae bacterium. GTDB lineage: Bacteria > Bacillota_I > Bacilli_A > RF39 > UBA660 > CAYNYX01. The sequence continues at coordinate 4,363 of CAYNYX010000061.1, forward strand.
CTATTGAAATAGATTCAAGAATTTATAGTGATGAAGACGCTTATGATGCTAGTATTACATATGGTAAAAAATATGAAATGCCTTCAATAACAAATGTTAATATAACATCTAATAGTCAATTTACAGCTTATTATTCGTTATATGCTTTGGCAAATTCATTATCTGCTATATATGGAAATAATAATAATTATTATCATACTTTATCTTCAAATTATGTTTTACCTGTTGGTACTAAAATAACTATGTTGGATTTAGGTGCTGATAGTGATAATCCATATTATTATTACTATGAAGTTAATCAAAGTGATTATAATGCAAAATTGACTCAATTTAATAATGATGGAGAAGCAACATATGATTTGAGTGATTTTGTTTATATGAATAGTACAAGTTCTAATAATAAATATAATGATAGTGAAATGAATTTAAAATATTTTCATTCACAAGCTAGAATTGTTGTTGAAGAATTTATATTTATATTTGATTTTAAAGATACTAATGTAAGTGGTAATAAACTTAATAATTCTATTATATTAGAACTTAGAACACCGGAAGATAGAACAAGTATTTCGGTATTAGGTATAAGACAAAATATTATGAAATATAGTTTGTATAATATGAGTAATGTTGTTTTAAGATCAGATTTAACAATAGGTGATAGTAAGATTTATTATAATTCATTGAAAAATATGCCTTATTCTATTGTTGTTGATTATGATCAAACTAATAATCGTGATTCAATAATTGATACTAATTATGAGAATAGTAATATGGGAATTAATGTTACAATTTTAGATAGTGTTGGTACTTCTATGAGTTCATCTGTTTTAGTTGGAACATCAATATTAATGGATGGTAATACTTATTATGCAAGTAGTGATGGTGTATTTAGAATTAAGTTGTCTAATAAAGTTTCCAATTTAACTAAAAGTATGGGAATTATTGTTGGTAAGGCTTTAACAAGTGGTAATTATACTTTAAAAATAGAATTATTTGCATCATCAGATGGTTTACACGTAGGTAAAACTGTTGATAGTACTGATAATGTTGATTTTACATTAGTTGGTTCTAATAATTCAATTGATGTTAGAGTTGATGATAAATCTAAGATTATAAATGGTGAAACTGGATTGAATTTAAATGATGAAGAATATATAGATTATACATTAAATTATGAATCGGTTTTAGCGGATCCTAATTTAAGAGTTGTTTTATATAAAAGAAATAATTCTAGTTATGATAGTAATCAATATGATATAGTTGATTTACGTTCATTAACTTCTACTAGTTTGGTATATCCTTCTACTTATTCATTAACATCAGGAACTGATTATGAATATATGGTAAGTAATAATCCACAGGCTGTATCTAATTTAAGAGTAAGATTGAAATCAGAATTAATAAGTGGAACATATAAGTTTGTCTTTAAATTATATGATGAGAATGTATTAATTGATTATGATGAAGAATATATAATTATTAAAAAAAGTATAATTGAATAGAAATTTATATAATTTTATTGATAAATAGTAAGAAATATGATAACATTAAGTTAAGCTAGAGAAACTTGATGTTATTTTTGTATGTTGAAAGGGTTTGAAAATATGAATAAGAGTAAGTTAACAAATAGTAAAATGGGGGGGCATTTTAGTAGAAAACCTTTAGAAATAAAGGGATTTACATTAATAGAACTATTAGCGGTAATAGTTATTTTAGCTGTAATAGCACTTATTACAGTGCCAACAGTATTGAATATAATAGAGAATACCAAAGAAGGTGCATTTAAAGCAGGAGTGTATTCTCTTTTTGATGCCTATAAATATAAAGAAATGGATAATAATTTTGATAATATAGGAGAATTAGATATAAGTGAATTAGATATAAGCAATGATAGATATTCAATCGGTAAAATAAAAAGAAATAGTAGTGATAGTAAAAAAATAGAAGTAGTGAATGTATCAGATGGATCATATTGTGCGAATGGAACTTTAGAAGAATTAGATATAATAAAAGGAG
>CAYNYX010000062.1:0-6002 GCA_964401535.1 uncultured Muribaculaceae bacterium
TCAATCATGATTTCAATAAATGCTTTATTGATCATATCCATTTCTTTTTGACAATCTTTATATTTAAAATCAGCTTCTTCACCACCAATTAAACAGTTAAGTTCTGCTAAATCATTAGGAACAGTCCAATCTAATGTAATATTAGTGAAAGGTGCTTGTGTTCCCCATCTAGATGGTGTATTAACACCATATATAAATGATTGTAAAGCTTGTTTAGTTTCTTTATAAGATAAATTATCTTTTTTTATGAAAGGTGCTAAATAAGTATCAAATGAAGAGAAAGCTTGAGCTCCAGCCCATTCATTTTGCATAATACCTAAGAAATTAACCATTTGATTACATAGTGTAGATAAATGTTTAGCAGGCGCAGATGTAATCTTACCTGGTACTCCACCTAATCCCTCTTTAATTAGTTGCTTTAAACTCCATCCAGCACAATAACCTGTTAACATAGATAAATCATGAATATGCATATCACAATTACGATGTGCATTACCAATTTCATCATCATATACTTCACTTAACCAATAATTTGCTGTTATAGCTCCTGAGTTACCTAAAATTAAACCACCAACTGAATATGTTACGGTTGAGTTTTCTTTAACTCTCCAATCTGTTACATTGATATAACTATTTACAACATCTTTATAATCTAATACTGTTGATTTAACAGCTCTCATTTTATCATGTAATCTTCTATATAAGATATAGGCTTTTGCTACTTCAGCATATCCTGCATTAATTAATGTTGCTTCAACTGAATCTTGAATATCTTCAACATTAACAATATTATTATCTATTTTTGATTCAAAATCAGCAGTAACTTTTAAAGCTAAAAAATCTACAACATTTTCATCATATTTTTTATCTTCTGCTTCAAATGCTCTTATGATAGCTTCAGATATTTTTTTAATATCAAAGGATACTATCTTCCCATCTCTTTTTCTTACTTTATACATAAACTCTTCCTCCAATTTCTTTTGTGTATAATCCTCTTATTTTTACATTTTTATATTTTATATTTAACATACTTTCTAATTCTAATAATTCATCATTAGAGAATCCATGAATTGTTTTATCTACAACATTTTCACTATCTTGAAAGTTTTGTAAATAATATTTTGAATCTCCAATTAAAGATAATATTTTTAATATATCTTCTATATTATGGTATTCTTTCATTATTGTAGTTCTAAATTCATAATCGATATTAGAATTCTTTAAAATATTAATACTTTCTTTTATATTATCTATTATTAGTTTATTTAAACCACATGTTTTCGCATATTTATTAAAACAATTTTTAATATCTAAAGCTACATAATCAATTAAATTTTCATTTATCAATTCTTCTAATAATTTAGGATTAAAACCATTTGTATCTAATTTAACTTTTAAACCTATTTCTTTTACTTTCTTAATAAATGATTTCAAACCTTTTTGAACAGTAGGTTCACCACCAGATATAACTAAACCATCTAATACTTTTCTTCTTTTATTTAAATATTCTAATACTTCCACTTCATCTATTAATCCATCTCCATTATTTATTAAAGGTGAATTTTGACAAAATGGACATTTAAAATTACATCCTTGAGTAAATATTATACAAGCTGTATAATTTGGATAATCTAATAATGTTAATTTATTCATACCACTTATTATCATACTTTACTCCTTATCTTAACAAATTCTATATTATATTTATATAATAGATTTATTATTTCATCTAGTTTTTTGATATTAATATTTTTAGATAATACAAGTTCTAAAACATTACCACCTGTTAATAGTTTTTGATATTTACCTATATATTCTATAGTCTTATCATCTATAATATTAATACAACTTATATTATCATATATATCTTTTTTAGTTATATCATCTATTAAACCATATATTGTTTTATCAACATTGATTAATTCTTTACTTATACTTTTATCATTTATAGAACTTAAAGTAAAATTTAATTTAGTTTCATTTATTATTTTATTGATTTTATTATTTAAATACTTAATTATTTGATAAATTATTTCTAAGTTATTATCTTTATCTATTAATATAGAACATTCATTTAAACCTATTAAATTGATATTTAAAGTTCCATTTTTAATAACTTTTCTAACTTTTTGATTACCTTCTAATTTTTCATCATCTAAGATATTTCCATTAAACAATATTTGATAATTATTTTTATATTTATCACCTATTGTTTCAAATACAAATAATAATTCATTTTTAACAAATTCTATTAATTCATCTAATTCTTTATAAAATTCATTACTTAATTTATTATATTTTAATCCTAATCTAGTTAAATTTATAGAAGTTGATGCGATAACACTTCTTCCTATAGATGTTTTATCGCCATTACTATTTTCTGATATTTTAACACCATTACCCATATAATCTATATTACTTAGATTTAAACTAATATTTTTATTTATTAAATTAAATAATTCATCTATTTCATTTTTATTATTTAATTTATAAACTAAATTAACATTATCTAAATAATCTAATTTATTTATTGTATTTATAATAATATCTTTTATTAAATTATTATTTTTACTAACACTTATAGAATATTTATTATTACTTTTATTTAATTCTAATAAGAAATATTTTATATTATTATTTAATAAATATGTTATATCACTTATTGAATCATTTGTTACAGTTTTAAATATATTAGTTATTTGATCATTAAGTAATATTTCATTAAATATTTCTATTTTAAAATCTATATTTTCTTGTTTATCAATAATATCTTCTATTTTTTTCATATTTATTAAAGGTAAGAAACCCATTATATTTAAATATTTATATAATGTTTTTTTATAAATATTTTTATATTCTAATAATATATATTTATTTAAAATAATATCAAAATCTATAATTCCAACATTACCTTTTATTTCGTTTTCTAATGTTATTAACATATTAGTTAAATTATAAAAATAATTTTTATTTAATGGTATTTTATCTAATTTAATATTAGTATCATTTAAATATCCTAAATTAAAATAATCAAAATTATTTATAAATATTTTACCTTCTTCATGAGCTCTAGTATATTTATTATCAATTATATAAGATTTAGTATATTCTCTTGATATCGTTTTACCATACAATAATAAACTATCACTTGGTTTTTTAATTTCTGAATCATTTATTTCTAATTTTTCTATTGCTTTAACAAATTTATGTTGTTGTTTTAAAGAGAATGCTTTTCTTGATTCAGCTCTTCTTAATCTATATTCTTTAAAAGAATTATATACATCTTCATATTTATCTTTTTTTAATATATCTTCAATTATATCTTGTATATCTTCTACATTGATTGTTTTTCTTGATTTATAATTATCTACTATATAATCTATAGTATCTTCATATACTTTATTGGCTTCTTTTAAATTATAATTTTTTAATACATCATCAAATGCTTTTTTTATAGCAATTGCGATTTTAGAACCATTGAAGCTTACTCTTTGACCACTTCTTTTTACAACTATTAATTCTTCAAATACTTGTTCCTTCATATTTCACCTAGGTTCTTTTCTATTCTATAAAGATTATATCATGGCAAATATTTTAATACAATGTTTTTTTAGAAAGTTTTTTTAATTTTTTAATTTTATTTTAAAAAATATTTTTAATTTTTTATTTAAAAAAACATTATATGTTTTACTATATAATGTTTTTTAATAATATACCTACAATTAGTATAATTTGTTCGCTTTACATATTTTAAATTATTTAAATATGCAAAAAACAGTTATTAAACTGTTTCATCTTCTATTGGTTCATCTATCGCACTATCAATTATATTTTGTGGTATTGTAACACTACCTACTTCATTTATCTTACTATATTCTATAGTAAATATATATTTACTTATATTAGCTTCGGTATTTGTTTTAAATGTATCAGTGAAATCTGCTATCATTTTAGTTATATATTCAGATTTCTTATCAACATATGCCTTAATAGTAACATTACCATCAACACTTATATTTTCTACACCATCCATGCCTTCAATTAACTTACTATATTCTTCTTTATTTAATGTAATATTATACATATAACAATTCTTATCATCACTATCAACTTGTTCAACTTTAGCAACATTATCAAGTGAATCTAACATATCCATATATCCAGCAACTTTTTCTTCTGATTTATACCAAACTCCATCACCTTGATCAGTATATGTAATTGTTTTTTCTCCTTCTTTTTTAGAATAAGCATTAACTGTTGTTGTATAACCTAATACTGATACAGTTACGTCCATTTTAGCAACATTGCTTACATAATCTACATCCATATTCATTGTTGTTGGCATAGCAATAGTAGTATTACCTTGTTTCATTTCTAAATCCATAGTCATTTTCATAGCTACGCTTTTTAAATCTTTTGTTGTTTTTTCTTTAGCAACATTGAAATCAAATTTTTGATCACATCCTGTTAAAGTTAAAATACAAATAAACAGTGCAAATAAACCTAAAACCTTTTTCATATAAACCTCTTTTCTATTATTATTATAACAAATCTATTTATTATATACAAAATATGTTTACTTTACACATAATATTACATAATATATGATTATTTAAAACTAAAAAGAAATAATTATTCAATTATTTCTCCATCCATACTCCACGTTTTAACACTTTTTATTTTAACATTAACAATTTTACCTATATAATCACTACTACCTAATACATTAACTAATTTCATAGTATCAGTATAACCCATCAATGTTTCATTATTTTTTTCACTATAACCTTCAATTAAAACTTTAACTGTTTTATTTAAATATTTATCATTATTTTCTTTAGAATATTGATTTATTAATTTATTTAATTTATATAATCTTTCTTCTTTTTCACTAAGTGATATATTATCTTCCATTAATGAAGCTTTAGTATTTTCTCTAGGTGAAAATATAAAAGTAAAAGCTCCATCAAATTTACATTCACAAACAACATCTAAAGTTTCATTAAAATCACTGTCTGTTTCACCAGGAAATCCTACTATTATATCTGTAGTAATAGAACTATAAGGTAATTTTGTTCTTAATTCTTTATATAATTTTAAATAATCTTCTTTAGTATATCTTCTACCCATACTTCTTAATATCTTATTAGAACCAGATTGTAAAGGTAAATGAATATAAGGCATTATATTATCATAAGAACTAATAATATCAATCATTTTATCATTAAAATCCCAAGGATGACTAGTTACAAATCTAACTCTTTCTATCTTAGTTAAAGCAACATCTTCTAATAAATTGGCCATATCATAATTATCATCTAAATCTTTACCATAGGCATTAACATTTTGTCCTAATAAAGTTACTTCTTTATAGCCATTTTTAACTAAATCTTTTACTTCATTTATAATATCTATATGATTTCTACTTCTTTGTTTTCCTCTTGTAAAAGGAACAATACAATAAGTACAAAATTTATCACAACCATACATAATATTAACCCATGCTTTATATTTACTATCTCTTTTAACAGGTATATTTTCAATAATATTTCCTTCAATACTATATACTTCTACTTCTTGTTTTTTATTTTTAATTGTTTTATATAATATTTCAGGTAATTCATGAATATTATGGGTTCCAAATACTATATCAACCCATTTATATTTATCTATTAATTTATTTACAACTGCTTCTTCTTGAGCCATACAACCACATATACCAGTTATTAAATCTTCTTTTTTTTGTTTCAAATGTTTAACTCTACCTAAAAAACCAAACATTTTATTATGAGCGTTTTCTCTTATAGCACATGTATTTAAAAGAATTATATCAGCATTATCCATATTATCAGTTTCTATACAACCTAGTTGTTCTAATAAAGCTTTTATATTTTCTGAATCATGTTCATTCATTTGACAACCATAAGTTTTAACAAAATATTTTTTATTTAAACAAATATTTTTATATTCATCATTTAAAACATATTTTTCAGTTTTTATTT
>CAYNYX010000063.1:0-5985 GCA_964401535.1 uncultured Muribaculaceae bacterium
ACAAAGTGCTAGTGCAGTTGACTCTAATGTAAAACCAATTCCTAGTTATATGCCAGGATATACTGATGATGTAATTATGGCATCAGGATCATTTACACAAGGATCAAGTATTGAACTATCTTGTGATGGACCTTTAAGAAAACCTTATATTGCTTATCAACAAGGCAGTTTAATGTATAGTTATGGAAGATTAGCTGTTATGAATATTTACGAACAATTTAAAAACTTATGAATTTCATAAGTTTTATTTATTTGTATATAAATAATAATTTTTTTCAGCTAAAGATGAACAAACTAAATCTAATTCATCATATTCATCATCTTGTAAATCATAGGTATTCAATATATTTTGAATAGAAAATATAAGTTCATTTAAAGAAAAATAACTATTAGGATTAATATCATATTTTTCTAGTATTTCTATGTTTTTATTTTCTAATACAATACCATTAGATAATTTCACTAAATTATTATCTTTTGTTAAATTTTCTAATATTTCATCATAATTCATATTAATCACCAAATTAATTATACTAGATTTTAATGATTATTGCTTTAAAAAATAGTTTTTTTGAAAAAAAGATATTTCTATTTTACATATTATAACTAAAGTGATATAATTTAATAGTTTTAGGAGGATTTATGAAAAAAATTATACAAGTTAAAAATTTAGAAAAATCTTATAAAAATTTTAAGGCATTGAATGGTATTACCTTTGATGTATATGAAGGAGAAATACTAGGATTATTAGGGCCAAATGGTAGTGGTAAATCAACAACAATAAATAGTATTTTATCATTATTAAATATTGATAATGGAGATATAAAAATATTTGGTAAAGAAATGAAGCCAGATGCTTATGATATAAAAAGAGATATTGGTGTTGTTTTTCAAGATGTAGCTTTATTTGATGAATTAACAGTAATAAACAATATTGATTATTTTTGTGGTTTATATATCAAAGATAAAGAAACAAGATTAAAATGTGTAGAAGATGTAATAAAATTAGTTGGTTTAGAAGAATTCAGAAAATTTTATCCAAAACAATTAAGTGGCGGATTACTTAGAAGACTAAATATAGCATGTGGTATAGCACATAAACCAAAATTGATATTTTTAGATGAACCAACAGTAGCTGTAGATCCACAAAGTAGAAATAACATCTTAGAAGGAATTAAAGAATTAAATAAAAATGGTGCTACAATTGTTTATACAACTCACTATATGGAAGAAGTAGAACAAATTTGTAATAGAATTATCATTATTGATAAAGGACAAATTATTGCATCAGGATCTAAAGAAGAATTAAAAGAACTAATTACTACAAGTGAAAAAGTAACTGTTGAAATAGAAAATTTAAATGAAAAATATTTACAAGAAATTAGTGATTTTAAAGATGTTGAAAGTATTAATTATAATGGAAAAGTATTAAATATAAGTTATAAAAAAAGTAAACATAATTTAAGTGATTTAATTGATTATATGAAAAATAAAAGAATTAAATATGATAAAGTTTATTCATCATTGCCAACTTTAAATGATGTGTTTTTAGAACTTACTGGTAAGGAATTAAGGGATTAGTATGTTTAAACATTTATTTATAAATAGATTTAAAGTTATTTTAAAAAACAAAGAATTATTATTTTGGACTTTAATCTTTCCTTTAGCACTAGGTACATTTTTCTATATGGCTTTTTCTAGATTGGATGAAGATGAAAAATTTAATGCATTTGATATTGCTATAATAAATAATGAAGAATATAATTCTTCTGAATTAAAAAAAGTGATTGATAATACTGATGAATTATTTAAAGTTATATTAGTTGATAATGTTAATAGTGCTAATGAATTATTAGATGAAGATAAAATAGTTGGTTATTATTACTTAAATGAAGAAATAAAAGTTATTGTTAAAAATAGTAGTACTAATGCTACTATAATGAAAAGTTTTATTGATAGTTATAATCAAACAATTAGTGTTATAGGTAATATTTATGAGTTTGATTATACCAAAGTTAGTGATGATTTAATTAGTAAAATAAATAGTAATTATGAGTATTTTAAAGATACAAGTAACAAAAATGTTGATTTTACAGTTTTGTATTTTTATACACTAATAGGTATGGCATGTTTATATGGTGGTATGTTTGGTATCAATGCTATATTAGATTGTGAAGCAAATTTAAGTAAAAGAGGTGCTAGATTTGTAGTATCTCCTACTAATAAGTTTGTTAGTCTATTAGTTAATTTATTAGTTAGTTTTATTATTCAATATATAGAAATTCTCATTTTATTAGCATTTTTAATATTTGTTTTAGGAATCAATTTTGGTAATCAAGTTCCATATTTACTAATACTTTCGTTATTAGGTTCTTTAGCAGGTTTAAGTTTAGGGATGTTTGTTGGAGTTAGTAATAAAAAATCATATGATACTAAAATAGCAATATTAAATGCTGTATCATTAAGTTGTTCTTTTTTAGCAGGTATGATGATTGGTGATCTTAAATATGTTATTGAAAAAAATCTTCCGATTTTAAATAGAATAAATCCAGTTGCTTTAATAACTGATGGTTTATATTCTCTATATTATTATAATGATTTAACTCTTTATACTAGATCTATGATTTGTTTATTTATATTTAGTGTAGTACTTATTTTAGCAGCGTTTGTATTTTTAAGGAGGAAGAAATATGATAGTATTTAAGAATTATTTAAAAATTATTAAAAAATTTTTAGGTGTAATATTTATTTATACTGGAATATTTTTATTCTTTGCAATTACTACATCTGTTTCTAATAATACAAATCAAGAATTTACAGAAGTTAAACCTGATGTTGCAATTATAAGTGAAGATAATTCTTTACTTATTAGTTCTTTTAAAGATTATGTTGGTGAAAAGACTAATATAGTTAATTTAGATGAATCTAAATTAGAAGATGCTTTATTTTATCGTGAAGTAGATTATATTATGATTATACCTAATAATTATGGAGAAGAGTTTTTAAAAGGTAATATATTAGAAATAGAAACTAAAAAGGTAGCAGATTCTTATAATTCATATTATTCAGAAATGTTATTTAATAAGTATTTTAATATAGCAGCTACTTATGTTAGTGTAGGTATGGATGAAGAAAATATTGTTTCAAATGTAAAAGAAGATCTTAATAATGAAGTTACAGTAGAGGTATATGATAAAGTTGTTATTGATTCTAAAGCAACTAGTTACTTCAATTTTGCTAATTATACTTTTTTAGCAGTTTGTATATTTATAGTTGGATTACTATGTAATGTATTTAATAATAAAAATATTAAAAATAGAAATTCTGTTAGTCCTATGAAAATTAAATCAATCAATTTTCAGTTAATGTTAGGAAATATAATTATTTGTTTTTTAATTTGGTTAGTTTATATTTTATTTAGTATTGTTTTATATAAAGAAGCAATGTTTACATTTAATGGTTTATTATTTATGGTTAATTCATTAGTATTTGTATTTACTTGTTTATCATTTGGATTTTTAGTAGGAAATTTAATTTATAATAAAGAAGCACAAGCTGCTATTGTAAATGTAGTGTCACTTGGTACAAGTTTTATATGTGGTGCTTTTGTTCCTCAAGAGTATTTAAGTGAATCAGTTTTAAATATTGGAAAATTATTTCCATCATATTGGTATATAAGTAATAATCAAATTATTGGGGGATTAAATAAGTTTGATTTTGTTAGTATTAAACCATTATTATTAAATATGTTTATTGTTTTATGTTTTGGTATTGGTGGTATATTATTAACTAATATAGTTACCAAAAGAAGACAAGTAAAACATTAGATTTCAGTGTTAAATTTATGTTTAACACTTTTTTATATAATAGGAAAGTTTATTTTGACAACTGTATCTAGAAAAGTTATAATTTATATATATTAAGAATTATAGAGGTAGTAAATGAAGAAGTTTAGTAAGAAAAAGAAAAAAAATTTAGTTTTATCAATAATAATTTTAATTATAATGATACCAGTTTATTATTATAAAAATGATATAGAATTATTTTTATATCATTTAAAGTATCCTAATATAAAAACAAATATAACTATTGATGATATAAAAGAATATACAAATCAACCATATGTAATAATAAATGATAATGAACCTTTTTTTAATAAAGAACAAATCAATATAGAAAATATAGAAACATATAGTCCTTTAGATTCTTTAGGTAGATGTGGAGTAGCGTTTGCTAATATAAGTAAATCTACAATGCCTACTGAAGAAAGAGGTTCTATTGGGGGAGTTAAACCAACAGGATGGCATACTGTTAAATATGATATTGTTAATGATAAATATTTATATAATAGATGTCATTTAATTGGTTATCAATTAGCAGGTGAAAATGCTAATGAAAAAAATTTAATAACATGTACTAGTTATATGAATAAAGGTGTTATGTTAGATTATGAAAATAAAATAGCTGAATATATAAAAGATACTAATAATCATGTTTTATATAGAGTAACACCTATGTTTAAAGATGATAATTTAGTGGCTAGTGGTGTACAAATGGAGGCTTTATCTATTGAAGATAATGGTATAGGAATTAAATTTAATATATTTGTTTATAATGTTCAACCAGGTATTGATATAAATTATTTAAATGGAGATAGCAATTTAAAATAAAATTGAATACATACATAGGAATTATAAAATTGTGCTAAAAAAATGAATATAAATTAAATAAATATTAAAAAGTGTTTTTAGTAACAATAATTTATAGAAAATATAGTATAATAATAGTAATATACGAGGAGATGATTCTATGGAAAAAAGCGAAGTTTTAAATGCAATCCAATATTTAAGAAAGTATAAAACAGAAACTGATAGGATAGAAGTAAAAACAGCTCAAGGAGGATTTCCTAAAAAGTGTTATGATACGTTTTCAAGTTTTTCTAATAAATATGGCGGAATTATAATATTTGGTTTAAGTGAAAAAAACAATTTTGAAACTGAAGGAGTATATGATTTGAATGACTTACAACAGCAAATTTCGGATTTATGTAGTGATTCCATGGAACCAGCTATTAGAGTTGATATATTGCCTATGGAATTTGAATCAAAAAAAATATTGGCGGTTAAGGTAGAAGAAATATTACAAAATAAGAAACCTTGTTTTTATAAACCTAAAGGAATGAAAAATGGTTCTTATACAAGAATTGGTGATAGAGATGAATGTATGACCGATTATGAAATATATGCCTTGCAAAGTTATAACGACCATATATTTGAAGATAAAAGACCTAATAAAGGCGGTACATTAAATGATTTGAATACTGATGAACTTAAAAAATATATTGAAAAGGTAAAGGTGGAAAAACCCAATTTTTCAAAAAACGATTACGAAAAATGTTTGAAGCTTTGTGGTATTATAGATACTAATAATAATCAAATTTATCCTACATTAGCTGGAACTTTAATTTTTGGAGAATATCCACAATCTTTTTATCCCCAATTGTTTGTGGCATGTGTAGTAGTACCAGGAAATAAATTAGGTGATATAGGAGATTTTGGTGAAAGGTTCATAGATAACAAAAGAATTGAAGGTACTTTAGAAGATATGCTAAATGGTGCTATGAATTTTTTAAGAAGAAATATGAAGGTTAGCGTAATCATCGATTCCGATGGTAAAAGATTGAATAGAACAGAATATCCAATGGAAGCATTAAGGGAAGCAGTTGCCAATTCACTTATTCATAGAGATTATTCTACACAAACGGAAAATGCTTATGTATCAATCAATATGTATAATGATAGAATTGAGATATTAAATCCAGGTGCCTTATATGGGACAAATAAATTAGAAAAACTTGGGACTGCTACAACCATGGAAGCACGAAACCCTAATATTGTTAGAATACTAGAAGAAAAAGGCTCTGTTATTGAAAATAGGCATTCGGGAATTCCAACTATGAAGAGAGAAATGAAAAAATATGGATTG
>CAYNYX010000064.1:0-5761 GCA_964401535.1 uncultured Muribaculaceae bacterium
TAAAATTAGAAATAGTGAAAAAAATGGTATTGAAATAGTACAAGGTAATAAAACTAATTTAAAACATTTATATAATCAAGCAATTAAAAAATATCCTAAAGATTTAACATTTTATGAAAATATTTATGACTATTTTGATAAAAATGAAAGTGTTGATATGTATTGTGCAAAATTAAATACAAAACATTATCTTAATATAACTCAAGAACAATATGATTTATTACAAGAACAAAAAGATTTATACAATGAATTAGTTATTAGAAATCAAGGTAAAAATAATAAATTATTAGATAAAAAGATAAGTATTGATAATCAATATGAATTACAAAAAAACAAATTAGTTAAAGCTATAAATTTACTTAAAGATAATAGTAATGGTATTATTTTAGCGTCAGCTTTAATTATTAAACATTCCGATACTGTATATCTATTTATGGATGGTTTTGATACTAAATATAAAGAATTTAACGCTAAACATTTACTTATATGGAAACTTATAGAAAAGTATTCAAAATTAGGTTATTTTAAATTTAATTTAGGTGGTATAACTAACCTAGAAATTAGTGATAATAAATATAATGGTTTAAATGAATTTAAAACTAGTTTCAATGCATCTTGTATAGAATATATTGGAGATTTAGAATTAATTACTAACCCTACTCTATATTTTATATATAGAAATAATATACTTAAAAAATTATTTAAAAAGAAAAAATAAAATTATTAAATAAAAAAGAGAAATTATTTTCTCTTTTTATATATCAATTTCTATTAAGGTTAAATCATTTTTCTAATTTTTTTGTTACCTTTTTTTTACTTTTTGGTTTTTCAATAACTATTTTTTTAGTTATTATTTTAGGTTTTGTTTCTTCATTTGTTTTATCTTTATGATTATAAGTTACAATATATAATACTGTAAGTGCTATAGAAACTAATGAAACAAATAAACTTATAAGTAATGATTTAGGATAATAAACTAATTCAATAGTATGTTGTCCTTCCTTTAAATCAATTGATAAGAATATATCATAAATACTATAATAATCTGTTTTCTTACCATCTACATATACTGTCCAACCTTTTTCATATGGTATTGATAAAACTAAAGTAGAATCTTCACTTGCTAAAATGTTACCACTAATTTTATTTTTATCAATTACTATATCTTCTAATTGATGTAATTTTAAATTATTGATTGCTGTCATATATTGTTTTAAATCTAAATAATAAGCATTATATTGATCTATAGAATTACCATTACCATCTAATAATTTAATCTCTATATCATTACTATCATAATTATTCTCAAAAGCATGAATTTTGTATGGTTCTATACCTTGATATTCATCACCATTAATAGTAAGTTGCGCATTATCAGCTAATGCCATTATATAAATATATTTTGAATCAATTAAATTTTCATTATATCCATTTTTAACACGAATTAATATATCTTTTTCATTTCCAGAAAATGATTTAATGATTCTGTTTTGATATGAAAAAGTATCATCTTCTGTTTTTCTTTTATCATAACCTTTAATTAAATAACCAAAACTTAAAGCTTCTTTATTTTCATATATATAATTTGTAGTTCTATATTCTGAAGCCATTTCTGAATTACGTTTATAAATATCAGTTTCTTTTATTAAAGTATAATTATTTATTTTTTTATCTGCATATATATATTTAACACCTAATAATGATGCTATAACTGGTGGAGCATAAATATTATCTTCATAATAATTTAACCCATTTATATAATTAAGATCTTCATAAAATTCAGATATATTATTATTTAAAGTTGAATAAAAACCTTTAGTTGTACTTTTGCCACAAACTGTTACTTCATTAGTACCATAATATATATATCCAGCTATTCTATATGTATTATCATTATCAAAATTATCGCAAATATTTTCTATAAAACTACTATGTGTAACTTGATTATCTGCTGGAATAAAACATATATATACATTTATAACAACTTCAGCTAATACTAATAATATTATAAATATATTTTTTATTTGTTTTTTAGCAAATAATAGTAATGCATATAATACAATTAAACCTACGCTTAACCAACTATAAAAAGTATCATTATAGCCAAAATTATAAATTCCAAGTAAAAGTGCGAAAACTAATATAGCATTTCTAGCTTTTCTATCTATTTTATTGAAATTTGTAATTTCTGTAAAAGCAAGCATAATAATAAATGCACAAAGTAGAAAAGAAAATCTAAAGTTATAACCAACTGGATATGAAAATCCATGCCATACTAAATTTAAAAGTGGTATAAAAATACTAAATACAAAAATCATTAATAAAGACGCTGTTACATATTTTTGTTTATCTGTTCTCTTTTTATTAAAGAAAAATGCAACAAGTAACATAAGTACTAAGCAACTACAATATAAATTTGGTTGGTAGTAACTTAAGAATGTATCATATCCATAAGAACCTATAAATAATCTATTTATCGTTCCTTCTATGGATGTAATACTAGCATTTACACCAGCACGGTTTGTTTTCATAATATCTATAATTGATGGAAGATAAACAATACAAGCTGATAAACCAGCTAATAATGATGACGTAATAAAACGTTTAACACTATCTATAATTTCTTTTTTATCTTTCCATTTATATTTTAATATCATTAAATATGCATAATATAAAACACTAAAGATACATACCATATAACCTATATAATAATTGAACATTATTGTTGCCCAAAGACATATAATATATTGTAATACTTTCTTTTCATGAACTAGTTTTTCAATACCCATCATTATAAGTGGAGCCATATATATAGCATCAAACCACATTATACAAAAGTAATTATTAATGTTATAAGCCATCAATGCATAACATATAGCAAATATCAAAGAAAATAATTTATTTTCTTTATTTTTATAATTTAAATATGTATACATAGTTAAACTACATAAACCAAATTTAATTAATATTATTAGATATATTCCTTGCATTATATTTCCATCACTAAATAATAAAGCGATTAAATTAATTGGACTTAACATATAATATGTAATGGTAGAAAACATATCTCCACCTAACCCCTTAGTAATTGAATAGAATAATGATTCTCCACCTTCAAATAATCGTTTAAAATAAACAATCATATCAACATATTGAGCTTGCATATCCCCTATTGCAAATCTTTCACCATCAAAATTAATTCCTTTTAATAAAAATATAATCAGTAAAATTAAAATTGGTGCAAAAAAAGCAAACAAATAAGAAAATAATTTATTATCAAATTTTTTATTTAATATTTTTTTAAATTCCATAATTATACCTTTTTACTTAAATAATTATATTTTCTTTCAACTTTATAATTATTTATTATTCTTTCTTTTTTTAATATTCTTAATTGTTCAATATATTCTTTCATAACTTTTTTATTCATTTTAGAACTACCTGAATTTCTTGGTTGAAATTTATAAGGTATTTCTATTATTTTTTTATAATTACTTTTTTCTAATACCTCTAACATTATCTTCCAACCAATTGGATTTAATTTTATTTTTTCATTTAAAATATCCTTTTTAAACATAAATATACCACTTGATAAATCAGATATTTTTCTTAAATTAGGTAAATAAATTTTACCTATTTGTCGTGCTACAAAAGAAACTAATTTTCTATATAAATTTAAACCACCATCAGATCCACCTTTAATAAATCTACTAGGTATAACTATATCAGCATTTTCCATTTCTTTTAACATAGGTTCTAATAAATATGGTGGATGTTGTAAATCAGCATCCATTACAGCTAAAATATCGCCTTTACTTATTTCAAATCCTCTAATAACTTGTTTAGAAATTCCTTTTAATTTTAAATTATGTTCATATCTAACTTGTTTATTTTTAGAAACTATTTTATCTAATATTTTATCTGTTCCATCTGAACTAACATCAATAAATATTATTTCATACTTTTCTTTTTTTAAAACTTTTCCTATTTCTTCAACTAATTTTTCAACATTATCTTTTTCATTATAAGTTGGTACAACTAATGATAACATATTAACACCCACTAACTTTCATATTTTTTTTATATTCATAAATTTTATTCATTTGACTTTTATCAGCAATCACAATTACATCATCTGTATCTACAAAAAATAAATCATTTACTCCTAATAATATCGTTTTTTTATTTGAACCATATATTATATTATTTTCTGAATTAAAACACTCTACATTGCCATCAATAATATTGTTTTTAGAATCTTTATCACAATATCTTTCAATAGCTCCCCAAGTTCCTATATCATCCCATCCTATATTACTAGGAATGACATAATTATTATTTGTTTTTTCCATTATTGCATAATCAAATGATATATTATCACATAATTCATATTGTTTTTTTAATTGTTTCAAATAATTTATATCTTCTATATAAGGTAAATTATTAATTAAATCAAAAGTATTTTTTAAATTATTTTTATATAAATTTAATATATAATTTACATTAAATAAAAATATACCTGCATTCCATAAATATCTATTCTCTTTTAAATATTGTAAAGCTTTATCTATTGTTGGTTTTTCTTTAAAACAATCTATTTTAATTACATTATCGTACTTTATTTCATCATTTATTTTAATATAACCATATCCTGTTTCAGGTCTATTAGGAATTATTCCAAGTGTAATGATTCCATTATTTTTTTCTACATAATCATTAGCTTTTGATATATTATTTAGAAATTTATCTTCATCTATGATTAAATGATCTGAAGGTAATACAATTATATTAGTATTATTATAGATTTGTTTTACATAATTTGTAGCCATCAATATACAAGGTGCAGTATTTTTTAATGATGGCTGAATTATAATATTTTCATTTCTTATTCCTTTTATTTGTTCAACAACTAAATCTTTATGTTCTTCCATTACAACAACAAATATTTTTTCTAATGGAATTTTTTTATTTATTCTATCAACTGTTAGTTGTAACATTGTTCTATCACTAATTAAATTTAGAAATTGTTTTGGTTTACTTTCTGTCGATTTAGGCCAAAATCTAGTACCTATTCCTCCAGCTAATACTATTACACATAAATTTTCCATTTTATCCCCACCTGATTTTTAATACCAATAGAATTATATCATAAATATATATTATTGTCATTATTTTTAACATTAAAAAAGCTTATATAATGAACTGCACCCATTAGAGGAGACATCAATAAAAAAACCAGTTCAATAAAAATGATATAATACACTTCTGAAAGGAGGTGTATTTTTTGTGGCATCAAAAGGTCAAAAATTTAATAAGTATAATCAAAATTTAAAAGATGAAGTACTGAGACAGTATTTAGAAGGTGTTTCTTCAACTTATCTATCAAAGAAATATAATATTCCAAAAGGAACTATTAAAACATGGAGTATGAAAGTATTACATCCAGAAAAATATACAGGACAGGGACAAAAACGCGGAAGACTTAAAGAATCAAATTTAACCAAAGAAGATTGGAAAGAACGATATGAAATATTAAAAAAATACCAGGCCTTCCTCAAGGCACAACGAGAGAGAAAGTGATATTTATCAATTTATATAGAGATAAATTCAAACTTTCAAATATGTGTGCAGTATTAGATATAAGCCCCAAAACTTATTACAAATATAGAAATAAGGAAGATCCTGATTATTATGATTATTTAATAATTAAAGAAATATTTGATGATTCTAAAGGCACATATGGATATCGTAGGATTGTTGA
>CAYNYX010000065.1:0-1805 GCA_964401535.1 uncultured Muribaculaceae bacterium
ACGATATGACCGAGTCCCTGCCACAAAGACACGATACGGATTTTATGCGCGGGCGCTACTCTTGCGTAAACCGATACTTTCGGCAGGATTTCACACAGTTCATAGTCGCTCATATTCTCTATTTCCGCGCCGTCGAGCGCAATATCGCCCTCGCGGAAAATACCTATCTCTCGCGCAATAGCCGTCGCGGTGATTTTATGGTCGCCCGTTATCATGATAGGCTTTATTCCCGCCTTGATACATTCGGCTACCGCCTGTGCGCTCTCGATACGCGGCGGGTCGGTCATCGCTGTCAGTCCGATAAAAGTCAGTCCGTCCTCGTCGGACAGGTCAAGAACGCGCTCGCTCCCTACGATTTTCTCGGTAAAGCAAAGCACGCGCATACCGTTCTCGGAGAATTCCGCGCTCGCTTCCTTTATTGCCGCTATATCGTCGTCGGTGATTTTTCTTGTTCCGTTGTTTCCCGCTATGTAGGTCAGTCTGGGAATAATCACATCAACCGCGCCTTTTGTCAGCATGACTATCTCGCCTTTTATGTTGTGCAGAGTGGACATGAGCTTTCGCTCGCTGTCAAAAGGAATGTCGGAAATTCTCGGATATTTATAACGCTTTATATTGCAGTTGTCTATACCGTAACAGTCCAGCAACGCGGTTTCGGTTGGATCGCCCATCGCGCCGTTCAGCGTGCATACTGCGTCGTTGCACAAGAGCATAGCGCGGTACATTCTGTGCGTATCGGGATTTACATCGCACGCGTCGAGAATTTCGCCGCCGCAGAATATCTGTCTGACGGTCATTCTGTTCTGGGTGAGAGTTCCCGTTTTATCGGAGCATATTATGCTAACACAGCCTAAACCCTCTACCGCTTTGAGGTCTTTTACGATTGCGTTTTCTTTCGCCATTTTCTGCGTCCCTATGGCGAGTGAAATCGTCACTATCGAGCCGAGCGCTTCGGGAATTGCCGCCACTGCCAGAGCAACCGCGAACATCAGCGAATTCACCGCGTCCTCGCCCCTGAGCATAGTCAGCGCCATCACTATCGCGCATATAAGCAGAATAATTATCGACAGCGTTTTGCTGAAAGCGTCAAGGCTTTTCTGCAAAGGCGTTTTCTTTCGTTTAGCGGAATTTATCATTCCCGCGATTTTTCCGATTTCGGTATTCATACCCGTATCGGTGACTACGGCGGCGCCTCTGCCCATAGTGACCTGCGTTCCGCTGTATATCATATTTATTCTGTCGCCGAGCATTATTTCTTTTCCGTCGGGATTTGGAATGACGCAGTCTTTTTTCTCAACGGGCAGACTTTCGCCCGTCAGACTGCTCTCGTTCAACATCAGTGACGACGCTTCAATTACGTGTCCGTCCGCTCCCGCTATATTCCCCGCCTCAAGCAGCATAATATCGCCGCGCACAAGCTCGCGCGCCGGTATTTCACACACAATGCCGCCGCGCATAACCCTCGCGGTGGGCGCTGACATCGCTTTAAGGCTTGCGAGCGATTTCTCTGCTTTGAAATGCTGAACAGTACCCAACACCGCGTTCATTGTGATAACGCAGACGATGACCGCCGCGCTGTCGCCGTTTCCGGTAAAGAGCGAGATAAGCGCCGATACGATAAGTATTATCACCAGCAGATCCAGAAACTGTGAGAGGAATACTTTTATCACGCCCGCTTTTTTCTCCTCGGTCAGTTCGTTCGGACCGTTTTCAGCTAATCTTGTCGCGGCTTCCTGATGAGTGATGCCCTTTTTGTCGGTTTTCAACCGACTGAACACTTCCTTCTTTTCCTGCGCGTAATACAT
>CAYNYX010000065.1:1815-4648 GCA_964401535.1 uncultured Muribaculaceae bacterium
CCTCCGACTGTCTGTCTTTATATGCAATAAAAAAGACTTCTATTGCATAAACTTGCAATAAAAGTCTTGCTGTAAGCATAATACTTATGTGCGGCACGGACTGCGAAAAGCAATCGTATTGACGACACCCCACCCGCTCGTTTCCGAACAGCGCTACTCCCTTTTATGTCTGAATTATAGCGCTGTTGTTAGCGATTGTCAACGCTTTTCACAGCATGAACCAAAATCTTAACGCTTTCTTTATGATACGGTTGCCTTCTTAACACTGATTTATGCTTTCGCCGCTTATAATAGAAGCGCAGACAAAATATTAGAAAAAACGGGGTAATCGGCACAAAGCTGACGGTAATAATTCAACTCCATATCATCTCTGTCCATGACAAGGCTTTCATTGAGCATCAGCCATGCTTTTTTGGCTTCCCAATTCACACACAGTGAAACAGGAAAACCTCCTGTCTGACCACACTGAAAATCGGGCGATACATGGGTGTCGGAATCATATAATTTTTCGGTTGCTTCTTCAAATTCCTGTCTATTCAAGGCTCATACCTCCCATATCCTCGTCACGGTCAAGGTCATAGCCCTCGTCCGAAACGATGTTGACATACTCTCCGATGACTGACAGGGCATCATAATAGCTGCCGGACAGCGTTACACGGTCACACATTGCTTTAGCCTGTTCGGGCAATCCGTTTTCCCTTAAAGTACGGGCGGCAATGCCCATAAGATTGAAAATATTACCGTCTTCGCCGATGAGCGCACAGTCCGGCTTTGTTTGCTTTTTTGCCGTTTCGCTCACAAAGCCGCCAAGCCGAAGCGGAACATAATCCGAAAGCCAAGCGCCGCCGAATTGCTCATGCGTTTGAAGCCGCCAAAGGGCAAGCTTACCCATGTCAAGCTTCACATTCTCAGTAAACGGAAACAGCAAATTTGTTAGCTCTTTATGCTCAAAACCCGAGCAATTTTCTGCTTTAAATTTTGTGCCACCTTGCAGGATTCCGGCTTCGGTTAACAATTCGTTAATGCCATCGACCCATTCTTGTAAATCTCCGCCGCAGCCTTGTAAAATTAAGCCTTCGCTGCCTTTCATACGGCGCAAATTATCGGTCGTAATTCTATTCAAGGGTCATCCCTCCGTTCTGTTCTTCTGTGAAATCCGTATTCATAAATTCTTCGGCAGTCATCAGCTCACCGGTAAAATTGGGCGAGGTATCATCATTAAGAGTAAGATATACATTTTCTTCGAAGTCCGAATGAGTGCAACTTCCGCGCCACTTCCTGTTGTAATCTTGTCATTGCGATTCCTCCAATATATTTATTTTCGGGCATGAAAAAAGGCGAATAAGTTTTTACGCTTATCCGCCATAAGTGGGTGATATTCGGTTTTATGAGAGTTCAACTCCAGTCGCAAAGGGAAAATGCCCATTTTACATCTTCATTTTCGCACTTTGAAATTTCGCCTTATAGACAGCAAAAAACCCCGATAAAATCGAGGTTTTTTGCCGCTATATCTTTTTTATAGCTGATTGATGGCTTGTGCATCGAAAAAAGATGCCATCGTAAAATCCCTGAAAACGCCTGTGTTAAAAGGGAAAATCGACTTTTTTAATTACTCGGCGAATACTCTTTTCACTTCAAAACTCAGTACTTGGTGAAGATAGAGTGCGTCATAAAAAGATGCCACTTTTCACTTTTGATGAGGTGGGCCGCTCAGAGCAGCTTGACCTCATTTTCTTTTACCAAACGCAGTATGGAATCAGCTCGTCCCGTTTTTCATACGGAAGATTCAGAAATTAGTATCCTTGTTCTAATAATCTGCCTTGTCCCTTTAGCTGAGCTTCTTTTTCCGAAAAACCAAATTTAGCGCAAAGCTTTGCTCTGAGACGATAATCGCATTTGTTATAGGATAAATAATATGATACTATCGAGCTAAGTATACATGATGCGAACCTTGTGTTCTTTGAATTATCAAGATCTTCTTTCAGCTTCGTAATTTCTTGAAAATCAACCGTTTTTAAGCAATTGACTTTTAAATCCATAAGAATCAATTTAGCGGATATAGTGTTTTCTTTTAACAGAGCTTCTTTCGCTGCAGGTAATAAATATGGGCTATTAAGAGAAACTGCCACTTTATTTATCATACCTCGAACCATACCAGAAACAAGCACATCCAACAATTTTTTTGTCGCTGATTCAATGTCTTCACGGCGATATGCTTTATTCTCTTTTTTTGCTCGTTCGACTATAAATTCTACTAAGCTATTCTGAAGATAACCCATAGTGCCTATTATAGCTTTTACTGAGCGCATACCAAGTTTATGTATTTCGTCAATAATATTGACTTTCAAAGTCCCGTCTATGTCTCCTGGATAATTCTGAAGTATTTGACCCAAGACATCCAAAGTTTTAAACGAAGCTGATATTGCTGCCAAGTCTTTCTCAGTGTCCGATAATTCGTCATCTATAACGCTGGAATCGTCGGTTACAGTACCATCATTAATACCTGCATCATCGAGTCTTGTGAGCTTATCATTTTTATTACATTCCACATCGGAATCAGCACCGATAACATTAGGTATGAGAGCCTTAATAGCTGTAGAAATATCTGAAAGAACAGAATCGGCAGCTTTAAAATCGAATAATTGAAATTTGTCCAAAGTTACATATGCATTCAGTAAAACCGCTTCGATAACTCTTGTGTTGTTCGCAAAGTGGCACACAAAGATCATGATATTGCCATAGTCTTCGATATAAAGCTTTGAACTCATTTCATCGATGATTGTTGTGACATCCTCGTCATTTAGGTGATACGCAATATAGTGACCCGAAAAAT
>CAYNYX010000065.1:4658-5695 GCA_964401535.1 uncultured Muribaculaceae bacterium
GTATAAACTACCCTCGCTGACATCATTATAAAAAATTTTCGCCTTAATCATCTTCCTAATGACATCATCCTTTGATATTTCGACTTTTTTTGATATATTAAAGGCATCAATTATTCGTGATATATCGTCTATAGAAAATGTTTTTTTCTTATGAATTAGCATATAGAATGCCAACTCTGAAACAATCGAAATATCTATATTATATGCTCCAGACGATTTATACTCGGGCGCAATTGAAGAAAGGCTTTTCTGGATCATTGTTTCATATAGGAATCCGTATTGAGAACCAGTATATGTTTGTTGAAACGAATCTCCATTCTGTAAAACGCAAATAACGAAGATGGGGATTGCCGGGATAAATCCCGCGCCATTACCAAGAAATGTATCTACTTGTTCCGCGCTACTATCAATTCTTTTTTCTATTTCTTCCTCATCTCGGGTGGTTTCATGAAGATGATACCATTTTGAGATTAACTCTCTCCGCTTTTTGTTTCCCAAGGGTAAAATATCATAGGTGACTACAGACGACATGGAGTTCAGCGATTTTAATGTCAATAGTGCTGGTAACTCAACATCAGATGACAATAATGCATAAACGCAACCGAAACCATCACTAATATAGTCAATCGCCGTATTTCGTCTTTCACCATGTAGTGCAGAATAATCAATGTCATCAATTATAATGACACGTTTACTCTTTGGTAGACTGCGAAATTCATCAAGTTTGGCTTTTGAGTATTGCTTAACAAAATAGCGCTCAATAAGATCATCAAGTTTCGACGAATCAACAGTCTTTATCTCGCATCCGTTTATTGCGATGCAACAGATATCATCTTGCGCATACATCAAATACAAGGATTTCATGAATGCAGTCTTTCCGCTTGATTCTGAACCAGTTATTATATTGATGTGATTCTGTTTTAACTCATCATACACATTTTCCTTAATGATTGCAGATGACTTCTTGCTTGCCTTATAGGTGGTTTTCCGCAGATATGGACAAATAAAGTCGGGCTTAACAGAGCGCAAATTTATTT
>CAYNYX010000066.1:0-5373 GCA_964401535.1 uncultured Muribaculaceae bacterium
TTTTACTTTGGATTTTTCTTTTTTCTTTTTTATATTATCATATTCTACATCTTTTAAAGTATATATCCATCCCATATTAGCATGAATTATTATAAAATCAGCTTTATATCCTGTTTCATCAGGAATATAATTAATTGGCATTCTTACTTCATTATGGGCATCAAGCAAATCTTCAAAATTATTTAAATAAATCATTCTAATTTCAGATATATCAGGCATTTCCATAGCTTCTACAATAATTCCACTATATGTAGTAAGAATCCTTTTTAATTCTTTTTCATATTCACTCTTATGGGTAAATAATGTCATTATTCTTCTAAATAAAACAACTAATAATGCAAAATTTAATATTGTACTTACTATTCCTATAACAAGAAATATTTTGTTTCTCGCATTTCCAACATCAACTTTTTTAGAAACTGTTTTAGTAACATCATTATTAGATGTATCTATCTTAACTTCTATTGTTTGTTGTGTCAAAGGAATATCTAATTGCACCATTGAACTTACAGGAACTTTTTCACCATATTCTTTTAAATCATTTTCACTTTCAATAATTAATTTTACTTTAAAAGAACCATTAATTACTAATCCATATTCTTTCTTAAATTCCTTAAGTAATTCATTATATTTTTGATAATCCAATTTAACGTTTTTTGTTACATTGATATTTTTTAATTCAACATAATCTATAGTTTCAGGCTCTGATAAAATATATTCTTTAGCCCAATATTCACTAGCACTATCAGTTGAACCTGCTACTATTGTACCCATTATATAATATTTATATAATCCTGATGATAAGTTATCAAATTGCAAATCATAAGTAAATAATATATCTATATAATCAATTAAACTACTAATATATACATTATCTTTTTCTAAATACTCTTTTTCAAAAAAATCATTTTCTTTTAAATAAACTTTATAATCAGTATTACTTTTTGTATTATAAGTAGCAGATATAGTTTCGGTAGTATCAAATCCTTTACTCATATAATGATAGGCCTGATACTCAAAAAATACCAAAAAAATGAACATAGCAAAATATTCCAATTTAACTACAAATGGTATTTTTCTTTCACTCTTGTTCATTTTCTCACCCACTTCTTATTACTTAAATTGTTCTTCTAACCATATTGTAGGATACCCTATATATGGAATTTTAAAAACAACTATTCCTATTACATTCTGCCCCGTAACTGTGAAGTTATCCGGAGTTTCATTTGCATCGCCTTTTGTTTTAAAAATATATTCATCTTTAGATATTGCAATATCAATAACTCTATGAGTTACTATTACATTTTCTTTTTTAAAGGCTAAAATCATACCTTCTTTTATTGTACTCAAATCAGTAATTTTTTCAAATACTATTGCGTCACCATATTTATATACTGGTTCCATTGATCCAGAACCAATTGCTATTAATTGATATTTAAATATTCCGGATGTAAATATGATTAATGTTACTGCAAACACTAAAATAGGTATATATATTAATCCTCTTCGAGCCGATGACACATATTTATTACTTCTATCATATTGCATGATAGTTTTATTTGTCATAAAATAAATAAATGTAGGATATAATATACCTATTACTGATGTCAAATAATTACCTAAATTTGGGAAAATAGGTAATATGTATATAGAAATTCCAAATGCAATCTTAATGATTAATGTAGGTACATAACTAACTTTAAAAGTTAAATAACTACATAAACATTCTCTTGCTAGTATTGGAAATACTGATAAACAAACAAACTTAAAAATCGCTTCAGAACCATTAAATGTATAACCATAATATTCTGTTGCAATATTTAATAATATATAAAATACAGTAAGCATCATATAAGGTTTAATATTATATTGCCATTTTTTAGCATAAATATATCTAATTATTTCTTGACAAACTATTACTATTAAAGGACCAATAATGTTTTTTAGAATCGTTAATATTTCAAGTTTATATACTGATCTTGAAAAACCAGTAAATAATCCCATCATATATGTTAATAAATAATAAGAAAATAAACTTATTATAACAATTCTAATTGTATTCCCTTTTAAATAATTTTTATCTTTCCAATAACCATGTTTATATATTAAATAGATTGTTAGTAATATCCAAAAGGAAACTGTTGCTAAAAGAATATAGTTTTTATATCTATCATTAACTATATATTTTATCATTATAACAGCTATTAACAATATTATATTTAATAAGTAAACCAATGTTTCTTTTTTTTTCATATAAACACCCAATTTTATAAATGCATTATTAGCTATTTACCAATAATGCATTTTTATCCATTTTTATTAATCTTGTGTATAAGTTAAAGATGCTGTTAATGGAATTGTTACTGTTGATGGTAGATCTTCTGGATCTTCAGGGTAAATATATTCAACTCTTACTTTAACAGTTTTAGTTACATTTGGATCTAAAGATACAGTAAGTGATGATGCACTTGAAGTATAATCAGTTCCATCATAATTAATTGTATAAGTTAAGTATTTTTGTTGAGCAGTTGTTAAAGCTGTCATTGTAATACCTGTTAAATCTGCATCAAATGTACCAGCATTTTTTACATCAAGACTGAATTCATAAAAATCTCCTGGTTTTTCTAATGATACTGCATATGTAACTGATGTACCATCAATTGTTCTATTAGCTGCATCAACTGTTACACTTCCAGCACTTTCTGCATATGTTTCAGGTAAAAAGTTGATTTTCCAACTTGCTCCCGTTACAGCAGCACTACCAGTAAAATCTAGTGTTTGTGTATATGCTGCAAAACCTACTGACATTGTAAGTACAGCAACCGCTAGTATCCCTATTATTATCATTTGTGAGTTTCTTTGTTTTTCCATGTTTCCTCTTCCCTCCTAAAACAAATATTATAGTAATCGGAAAACTCTCTCCTACATTACCATTATTTACATTATATACTCTTTTTTTTTCGAAATCAATATCTCTTTACACATATATGTAAACTATTGTTTTTGATATTTTTTTATAATCTTTGTATATTGTTTTTTGTTTTCATTTATCCATTTTTTATAACTTGAACTAGATGGTTGATAAGCAAAAAAATCATAATTATCATCTGTTTTTATATTAATACTAATTATAAAATCAAAAACATTATCATTTAAATCCTTATATACACATAAAATTCTATTATGATTTACTGAACCTTTGTCTTTTATATCTTGACTTATAATATTAAGTTGAACTTCTAATTCACTAACTGATTCTAAATCAAATGTTGTAAATAATTTTTGATTTTTTTCTAAATCATGTTTTTGCATTCCAGAAATTTGCTCGGAATTTAATAAATTGTAAAATTTAATATTTGTTGCTACTCCATAACCTATATTTCTAATAATTAGTCTAGTAGCTAATCTGTTATTTTCATTATCTTTCATAACATCTTCTATACTTTTATTACTCAATTCTTGTGAAATCAATGTTAAATAGTATGAATATTTATCTATTTCATCTATTGATTCTACTTTGTTTAATACTAAATAAGGTTGATGATTTTCTCTGTTTTGTTCTCTTATTCTTTTATTAACAGTATATACTGTTGCAAAAACGGGTATTAATATTGATAATATTGGCAATAATATATTTACTAAAAATTCATTCATATCTACACTTCCTTTATTATAATTATAGCACAATAATTTTAAAAAAAAAGACCTTAGTCTTAATTTATTATATTATCAATTTTAATATTTCTATTATGTAATACTGGTTCCCAATCTATCTTTTTCTTAAATAAACATGCTATATTTATTGGTATCCAAGTTAATAAGAATAAAGGGAAACAAATTATTCCACTTGTTATTTTAAACACCTTTTTCTTATTATATTTAACAACAAATATCTCTACCGCTAAACCAAATATTATTGTTAAAATAAGGAATAAAATTCTATTAGCATAACAAAATGCCATAAAGTCACTTAACTCAATCCCTATAATCGAAAATATTGCAAGCATTACAAATAATATTGCGCCTATTATTTGAATTAAAGGTGCAAAAAAGAATAAAGACATGTCAAACCCTGCTAAACTATTATTTTTAAATGCATATTTTAATAATTTCTTACTATATTTTGTTAAGCATTGAAATGTTCCCATTGACCATCTTGTTCTTTGTTTCCATGATGTAATAAATCCTCTTGGTTGTTCGTCATATGTTATAGCATCATCAACAAAAGCAATTCTTTTATTATTTAGAGCACATATAGCTGTAAATTCTATATCTTCTGTAACTGTTATTGTGTTAAATCCTATTTCATCAATAACACTTTTCTTTATCATAAATCCGGTTCCATTTATTGAAGCAGAACCACCTATAGACATTCTAGCTTTACTAAAAAACATGTTTTGTCCCCAATAAAATAATGAATATCCACCACATAACCAATTATCGTGAGCATTTTTACTATCTCTAAATCCTTGCGCTACTTCATATCCTTCACATAATGTATCATTCATTCTTTTTAAAAAGTTAGGATGAACAACATTATCAGCATCAAATATTATATATGAATCTATATCTTTTCTTTGTTCTAATTTTTTAAATGCATATTTTAAAACTTCACCTTTAGATGACACATGTTCTTTACATTTTATAACAGTTGCACCTAATTCTTTTGCTTTTTTGTCGGTATCATCAGTACAATTATTTGGAAAAACAAATATTTCATATAATTCTTTTGAATAATCTTGATTTTTTATACTTTCAATTAAATTACCTATTACATTCTCTTCATTTCTTGACGCTATTATAATACCAAACTTATATTTTTCTTTATACCTTTTTATTTTATGTTTATTTTTTTTAAATAAAAATAGTCCTGTCACTACAAAATATGCGCTATATAGAAAAACTGGTATGAATATGATATAGTAGATTGTTTTTAATACCAATTCCATAACTTCCTCCTTGCAAATAACAATATTATAGCACACTATTTATAAAAGTAAATCACTAATCGATCAAATGAATATTTTCTAATAATATACCAGTTCCTTCTGCTACACACGTTAATGGACTTTCTGCTATAAAAACTGGTACTTTAAGTTCATGAGCTAATAATTTATCAAATCCATTTATTAAAGCTCCTCCTCCAGTAATAACTATTCCTTTATCAACAATATCTGCTGATAATTCAGGCGGAGTTTGTTCTAACACTTGTTTAGCAGTATGAACAATTACATAAGCACTTTCTTTTAAAGCATCTAATACTTCATCTGAAGTTATTGTAATAGTATTAGGTAATCCAGTTATTAAATCTCTACCTCTTACTTCCATTTTTTCTTTATTTTTACTTGGATATACAGTCCCCACTGTTAATTT
>CAYNYX010000066.1:5383-5646 GCA_964401535.1 uncultured Muribaculaceae bacterium
CAGCTGTTCTATCACCTATCAATAATTTGTATTTATCTTTTATATATCTAATTATATCATTATCAAAAGTATTTCCTGCTACTTTAATAGAAGATGATGTTACAATTCCTCCTAATGATAAAACCGCTACATCTGTTGTTCCACCACCAATATCAATTACCATATTACCACTTGGTTTAGAAATATCAAGACCAGCTCCTATAGCAGCTACTTTAGGTTCTTCTTCTAAAAATACTTTTCTTGCACCTGTTCTTTCTGCCGCT
>CAYNYX010000067.1:0-4863 GCA_964401535.1 uncultured Muribaculaceae bacterium
AATGGTAAAGAAATAGTAATGAGTGAAAAGTATGCTTGTCCTGATTGTGATTTTAGTTTACCAGAATTAGAACCAAGATTGTTTTCATTTAATGCCCCTTATGGAGCTTGTCATTTATGTAAAGGATTAGGTATTCAAAAACACATAAATGAAGATTTAGTAATACCTGATAGAGATTTAAGTATCCATGAAGGAGCTATAAAAGGTATTAATTTAAATGATACGACAAATACAATTTATACTTCTTTAGAAACAGTTTGTAAACATTTTAAAATAAGTATGGATATTCCTATTAAAAAGATAAAAAAGGAATTATTAGATATACTTTTATATGGAACAAATGAAGAAATAAATTTTAAATATACATTTTCTAAAGGTGTTAGAACTACTAAAGATACATATGAAGGAATTATAACTAATTTAGAAAGAAGATATTTAGAAACTAGAAGTGATTGGATTAGAGATTGGATAGAAGGATTTATGAGTGAATCTACATGTCCTAGTTGTAATGGATCAAGACTTTCTGATGAAGTTTTAGCTGTTAAAATAAATAAAAAAGATATTTATGAAATGACTAAATTAAGTATAAAAGATATGTATGATTTTATTTCAAATCTAAAATTAACAAAACAAGAACTAGAAATAGCTAATCTAATAATTAAAGAAATAAAATCAAGATTAGAGTTTTTAATTAATGTTGGTTTATCATATTTAACTTTAAATAGAACTGCTGGTACCTTATCAGGTGGAGAATCTCAAAGAATTCGTTTAGCAACTCAAATAGGTTCTAGATTAACAGGGGTTTTATATGTACTAGATGAACCATCAATTGGTTTACATCAAAGAGATAATAATAAATTAATCAATTCTTTATTAGAAATGAAAAATTTAGGAAATACCTTAATTGTTGTTGAACATGATATTGATACTATGTTAGCGTGTGATTATTTAGTTGATATAGGCCCTGGTGCTGGAGAACATGGTGGATGTGTTGTTGCTCAAGGTACTCCAGAAGAAGTAATGAAAAATGAAAACAGCATTACTGGTAGATATTTAAGTGGTAAAGAATGTATAGATGTACCTAAAGTAAGAAGAAAAGGTAATAATAAATTTGTTGAATTAAAAGGGTGCTCTAGCAATAATTTGAAAAACATTGATGTTAAATTTCCTCTTAATACATTTACTTGTGTAACAGGAGTATCAGGAAGTGGTAAATCAACATTAATATCTGAAACATTATCTAAAATAATAGGTAATAATTTATATAGAAGAAAAGAAGAAACAGGTAAATATAAAAGTATAAAAGGAATAGAAAATATTGATAAATTAGTTAATATTTCACAAGATCCAATTGGTAGAACACCAAGAAGCAATCCCGCAACCTATACTGGTGTTTTTGATGATATAAGAGATGTATTTGTTGAAACAAAAGAAGCTAAAATAAATGGTTACGATAAATCAAGATTTTCATTTAATGTTAAAGGTGGAAGATGTGAAGCTTGTTTTGGTGATGGTGTTAAAAAAATAGAGATGCATTTCTTACCTGATGTTTATGTTCCATGTGAAGTATGTGGTGGAACAAGATATAATAAAGAAACATTAAGAGTAAAATATAAAGATAAAAATATATATGATGTTTTAGAAATGAGAGTTGAAGAAGCCTATGAATTCTTTAACAATGTTCCTAAAATAAAAAACAAATTAGAAATGTTAATGAATGTAGGACTTTCCTATATTAAACTAGGACAAAGCTCTACAACTTTATCAGGTGGAGAAGCTGCTCGTGTTAAATTAGCAAAAGAACTTCAAAAGAAACCAACTGGTAAATCATTGTTTATATTAGATGAACCAACGACAGGATTACATTCTGCAGATATTAAAAAATTATTGGTTATCTTAAATAAAATAGTAGAGAATGGTGATACAGTAATTGTAATTGAACATAACTTAGATGTTATTAAAGTAGCTGATCATATTATTGATTTAGGCCCTGAAGGTGGAGATATGGGTGGCGAAGTAATTGCTGTAGGAACACCTGAAGATATAGCTAAATGTAAAATAAGTGCAACTGGTGAATATTTAAAAAAAGTATTGAAATAATTGATTTTTATACTTTTTTTTGTTATTATAGGTCCTATATCAAAGGGGGAAATAATAAATGTCAGGTGTTAAATATATTAAAACTAATAAACAAAAAGAATATTCTCTTAAAAATGACAAGTATAATGAAATAGCTAGTTTAATGAAAAGTAATGTTTACAATATTGCTTTTGCTAGAGCAAAGGAATTCTTACTTGACTATCCAGATGATGTATATGGTCAGATTGCATATGCCAGATGTTTAATAAAAACAGGGAAAAAAGAAGAAGGTATTTCTAAATTATTGGAACTAAAAGATACAAAAATGAAAGATAAAGCTCGTAGATATGCATATAAAGTATTACTTCGTTATTATAATAAAAGTAATATTCCATATACTGAAAAACTTTTAAATGAAGCTAAAAAACTTAAAATATTTGATGAATATGATGAAAAGATATTTGAAGTTGATTTATTATTTGCGAAAAAAGATAATAAAGCTGCTTTAGAATTATTAAGTACTATAAAACCTAAAACAGAATTACAAAAAGAGAGTGTTTTTTTATATAAGATTTGTCATTCTACTAATAATTATTTTGTTCATAATTATGAAGAGAATATTAATATTCTTGAAGGTATATGTCGTAAAAATAACAATAATAAAATTATGGCTCTTTCAATGCTTGGTAAATGTAGATATTTAAATCATGATTATCAAAGAGCACATGAATGTTATTCAAGATTAATTAATAATTATAATAGTAATTATATGGATCATTTATTATATGAATATACTACTTGTTTAAGATTACATTTATATGAAGATGCTTCAAAGTATTTAAAACTAATTAAAGAAAAAACTTTATTGAAAGATGAAAATTTAAGTCTTAATTCATTATCAGCTGTAAAGATTATAGAAGGAAAATATGATGAAGCTATTGCTTTATATGAAAAAGAACCATTAACTAATATTCTTGATGTTATTCAATGTTGTAATTTATATATTCGTAAACAAAAATATGGTAAAGCTATTAATATGTTAGAAGAATTTGCTAAAAATAATATAGACAAAATAGATTCTATTTTTAGTCTTAATTTAATTAATTTGTATTTAGCAACTGGACAATATGAAAAAGCTTATAATTATCTTATTTTAAATAAAGATGATTCATATGAATATAGGGTTTCTTTTGATCAAATATTGATTTTCTTAAATAAAAAAATTCCTATAAATTATCAACCAAAATATGAAGAAAAATATACAAGTAAACAATTATCAAGTTATAACTATGCAGAAGCATTAGAACATATAAGAAAACATCTAGAAGAAGATGACAATAAAAAAATACATTGTGTTTTTAATAAAAATATAGAAATTGAAACATTACTTGAAGAAATAAGACCTAAATTAACCGATGACAAAATAGTAGGAATTGGACCTATATGTAAGTATATGATAGAGTATCCTTATATTGGTAGTGTAAATGGAATTGATTTACATCATTTATTTGTATTAATTGAATTAGGTACAACTAATATTATCAATTGTTTTCCATCACATAATATAATGGAATTTGATAGTGAAATAATTGATGAAAATGAAGAAATAGAAGAAGTTAAAGTAAAAAGATTAACACAAATTGAAAAATTTAATAGAAGATATAATATAAGTTAAGTTGTTATTTTATTAACAACTTTTTATTTTAATTTACTTGTTTATTTGTTATAATGAATATAGGAGATGATTATAATGACACCACATATTAGTGCGGAAAAAAAAGACATTGCTTCTAATGTTATAATGCCTGGTGATCCTTTAAGAGCTAAAATGATAGCTGAAAAATATTTAGAAAACTATAGATTAGTTAGTGATGTTAGAAATATTTATGCTTATACAGGTACATATAAAGGTAAAGAAATAACTGTTATGGCTTCTGGAATGGGAATGCCATCTATAGGAATATATTCTTATGAATTATTTAAATTTTATGATGTTGATAGTATTATAAGAGTTGGTTCTTGTGGTTCTTATACGAAAGATTTAAATCTGTATGATATTATATTAGTTAATAACTGCTATTCAGAAAGTAGTTTTGCTAAAACTCAAAATGGATGTTTAGATAATATAATGAGTGCATCTTCTAATTTAAATTTTTATTTAAAAGAATCAGCTGATAATTTAAATATACCTATAACTATTGCTAATGTACATAGTAGTGATGTTTTTTATAGCGATATTGATAATCATGTAGAATTAAAGGAGAAAGGTTATTTGGCAGTAGAAATGGAAAGTTTTTCTTTATTTCATAATGCTAATATTTTGAACAAAAAAGCAGCTTGTTTATTAACTGTTTCAGATAATTTAGAAACAAAAGAAGAAACAACTAGTGTTGAAAGACAAAATAGTTTTACAAAAATGATAGAAATAGCATTAAATAGTTTATAAAAACCATACTAAAAAAAGAGGTGATATTTTGAAATATAAAAAATATGAAATGGGAGCTTATAATTTACATATTATAAATACTGATAAATTTAAAACAGTAAGTATTAAAATTAATTTCAAAAGAAAATGTGTTAAAGATGAAATAACAATTAGAAGTTTATTATCTTATCTTTTATTAGAATCAAATAAATTATATAAAAATAGAAGATTATTAGAAATAAAAACTGAAGAATTATATAATTTAAAATATACTTCTTATAATACTATATCTGGTAATTACAATATAATGACATTTGGAGCTACTTTTTTAAATGAAAAATATCACCTCTTTTTTTAGT
>CAYNYX010000067.1:4873-5618 GCA_964401535.1 uncultured Muribaculaceae bacterium
AAAATATACTGAAAAAAATATGATAAATGAATCAATTGAATTTTTAATAAATTTAATATTAAATCCTAATGTTAAAGATAATAAATTTGAATCAAAACATACAGAAATGAGTAAAAAGATAGTAGAAGAACAAATTGAAACAATTAAAGAAAGACTAGGTTATTATAGTCAAATTAGAATGTTAGAAAGTATGGATTCAAAATCTATATTATCATATAGACCAACAGGTTATATGGAAGATTTAAATAAAATAACTGAAAAAAAAGCTTATGAATATTATAAAAGTATGTTGAAAAGTGATTTAGTTGATATATTTGTAATAGGTGATGTTGATAGTATTGAAGTAAAAAATATTATCACTGATTTATTTAAAATCAATACTTTAAAAAAACCAGGAATAGAACATGAAATAAAACATAAAAAATTTAGAAATAAAATTAAAACAACTAAAGAAAAATTAGATATAGAACAAAGTAAATTAGTAATAGGTTGTAAATTAATAGATTTAACTGATTTTGAAAAAAAATATGTTATGGGTATATATTCATATATATTAGGTGGTGGACCTGATTCTAAGTTATTTAAAACAGTAAGGGAAAAGAACAGTTTATGTTACAATATTGGTTCTAATTATAGTGGAGTATTTAATTTATTTAGAATATCAGCGGGAATAAATGCTAAAGATTATAAAAAAGCTATTTCTTTAATTAAAAAAGAAATGAAAAATATGAGTAATGGATTATTT
>CAYNYX010000068.1:0-5615 GCA_964401535.1 uncultured Muribaculaceae bacterium
ATAAAAATAGGCTGATGAAATATCTTCACCAACACTATTTATAATACAACCAAAAATGATATAAATTTTATATCATTTTATTTGGCTAAATATAATTGAATTATTGATTAAAGCTTGTCCATTTGTTAATGAAGCATTAGTATCCGCTTCATTATCCATAGTAGTATCGGTATCATCTTCCCATTTTATATGAATTCTAATTGTAGTAGAATTTTCATTATAATTAATTATTCCTTCAATAACATCTTCAAAAGGAATGATATTATTTTCAATAGTAGGATTTACTTCGTATCCTGTAACGATTAAATCAGATACTATAGAATCTTGTGATACTAGGGGAGTTATATTATAATTAAATGATACATCAACATCTGTGGAATTAATAATTATATCATAATATCCAACTGCTCCTGGCGCCAAAACATTAGGAGCTATATATTCACTACCAGGAAGAACAGGAACAATATTTTGTTCAAGTTCATTTCTAGTTAATAAAGTCTCATCATTAACAACTATATTCCAGCTTGCTATTCTAATATTAGTTGTTCCATCAATTCTATCGCGATATTTGGCATAAGTAGATTGAAATATAAAAACAAAAATAACTATAAATAAAATAACAATAATAAATTTTTTATATTTCATTCTATCACCTTTATAAATATAACATATCTACTAAATCTAGTCAAATTAAAAACAGATAATAATACTAAATTACTAAAATTTTTAAAAAGTATGCAAAATAGCTTGAATTATGTCAAATTATGTAATATAATTATATCGTATGATAAGGGTATAGGAGTGTGACGTATTAGTCATAAATAGTATAGGTTGTGACATATGAAAAAAGATTATTCCGTTGGAATAGAAGCTAATAAAGTATATAAACAAAAATTGCTTGCTAAAATAATTAAATTGGCTTTTCTATTTTTGCTGGTTTTGTTTTCTGCCATTTATTTCTTGTTATACATTGTGTATTCAAAGAGTAATTTTGTAATATCACTTGATAAAAATGCTCAAAATAAGAAAAATGTTTTCTTATCAGAAAGTGGTAAATATGAAGATATTACAATAGAACTTCAAGCCACGTCATTAGACTATATGGATAATATCTCAATTGATTGGATCAAAAAAGATGTTGATACAGAAGCTGATGGTTCCCATAATGGAAACAATTACATCGCATATAGTTTTTATGTAATTAATTGTGGTAGTGAAGAAGTAAATTATTGGTACCGAATTAGTTTAGATGAAATTGTAAAAGAAGCTGATGAAGCTTTAAGAATTATGATTTATCGAAATGGTGAAAAAGAGGTTTATGCTAAAAAGAGCAAAAATGGTGATCCTGAAAAAGGAACGAAAGAGTTTTATTCGGAATCATTTGCTGTAATGGAAGAAGTAAAATCATTTAAACCAAATGGAAAAGATAGATTTACAATTGTTGTTTGGCTAGAGGGTGATGATCCTGAATGCATCGATAATATAATAGGTGGCAAAATAAAATTACAAATGGACATAACAGAAGAACACATAAATAAAGAAGGAGTGGAAGAATGAAAAATCAAAGAAAAAGAAGAAGAATATTATTATCACTATTAATGATTTGTTTAACAGGTGTTGTATTATCTGCTAGTACTTATGCATGGTTTACAGCAAATAGAACAGTTACAGTAAGTGATATTAACGTTAATGTAACAGCATCAAATGGTATTCAAATGTCAGTTGATGGTATTACATGGAAAACCGTTATTTCAAACGAAGATATAAATGGTGCTATTAATACATATCCAGGAGCAGCAAATCAATTACCAAGCATTTCAAATGCACTAGCTCCAGTATCTACTATTGGACAGATAGATACTTCTAATGGATATTTACAAATGTATTTAGGAGATATCATGAGTAATGCAGCTGGTGATTATACCTTAACAGCTGATAGAAGAATTGAAACAAATGGAACAACAGGTGATTTTATTGCATTTGACTTATTTGTTCAAGTAACAGAAGATACACCTATATATTTTACATCTAATTCAAAAGCTACATCATATGGAACAAGCAGTGGAATAGAAAATGCTGCACGTATGGGCTTTGTATTAGAAGGAACAACAGCAGTTGGATCAAATACTAGTGTTATTCAAGGTTTAACAGCAACACAAGGTACTGAAGAAGTTGTTATTTGGGAATTAAATAATGATTACCATACAGCTGCAGCAGTTGCTAATGCATCTAGTAATTATGGATTAACTACTGGAGCAGGAGCTGGTAATGCGCCACTTCAATATTATGGAGTAAAAGCAAATATACCAGAAAACTTATATTTATTATTAAATAGTCATTCAAGTGATCATTTTGAATTAGTAACACCAGATATATCAACACCAGCATCAGGAATTCCAACAAACGCATATGCTGAAGCATTTACTTTACCAGCAGGTATAACAAAAGTAAGAGTTTATATGTGGTTAGAAGGACAAGATGTTGACTGTGAAAATATCGCATCTGGAGGTTCAGTTACATTTAGTATACAAATGAGTAGCAATGCTAGTTCAGGTGTATAAAGTAATTTAATAAATTAAAACAAATCATTAAAATGGTTTGTTTTTTTGTTTGTTATATTATATAATAATAGAGGAGGATAAGATTATGGAAACAAATAAAATAAAATTGTCTATAGAAGAATTAAATACTATGTCATCGAATGAATTATTAGAATTGTATAAAGAAATAGATAGTTTTTTACTTTATCTAGAAAATTCAGTTTTACCTTTAGATGAGGATGATAATAATGAATAAATATGTTGAATGTATAGAACAAATAAAAACTGAAATAAATAACTATCCTTTAGAAATAACATCCGGTACAAAAAAGATGATTAAAGATTATAATTTGAAAGCTAAAACTGAGAGAAATAATATAGTAGAAAATTTGATAAAACAATATCAAGAAGATAAAGAATTTTTAAAACAATATTTAAAAGAAAAAAGTAATCAAATTTTTCCTGAAACAAGTTCAGAAAAAATTAAAATGAATGAAAATAAATTAGAATTACTAAGAAAAGTAATACAATATAATAATATTTATAACGATATATATGATAAAAGTAACTATGTTAAAACAACTTATAATATAGATGATATAGAAAATAGTGATTTAAAAGAAGCTAATAATACTTTATTATATGTTATTAATAAATTTAAAAAAGCTGGTGTAAGATTAACAAAAGAAGATTTTCATTATACTATGTATACATATAGATATATGAGCACTTTTTTTGATAAAATAGAAGATGAATCATTTGATGAAAAAATGGCTTCAATATTTGATAATATATATTGGAATTGTCCTAAATTATTAACTCAATTAAAACTTAATATAGGAACATTACTAATTAAATATAAAAAAGAAATAAATAATTATTGTATTGATAGAAGAAAGAATTTATTTGAACAATCAGATACTAATCAAGATAATTATTTAAATATATATAAAGAATGTTGTGAAGAATTAGAAAATCTAATCGATACTGATAAATATTTAAATACTAAAATGTTTTTAAACAATGAACTTAATATAGATGATTACTTAGTAAGTAGTCCTTTAAGAGATAGTAAATTTTCTAGATTTCTTAAAGAAATAGATTTTCATAGTTTATCAAGTCAAGAAAAAAGTAAATTTTATATAAACATGATTAGTTTGAAAAATATAATTAACGAAGTGGAAAATTATCATTTGTTTGAAAAAATTATTGAAGATATTAAAGAACGTTATAAAAGTAAAGAAAAGACTAAAAATACTTTTATATCTCAACTAAAAGAAATAAAAAAGCAAGAAAAAAGTAAAGCTAAAATATTAAAAAAATTTTGGAAAATTGTAAATAAAAAGAAATATGATAAAAGTGATTTAAATGTTTTAATCAATGATATTAATGAAAGAACAAATCATTTAGAAGAAATGTATAGAACCTTAGAAGAAAGTCGAATAAATACAAAAATATTTGAACATATAAATGAAGGTTCAACAATTTATGATGCTCTTACATTGGCTTCATCATTCTATAGCTATATGAAAACTATAATTATAAGAGAATATAGTGTTAGTAGTATAAAACAAATTGATGAAATAATAGATCAATTGGAAAAATTTGTTCATAATCCTAATAATGTAATAATTAAAAAGATAAATTTATTTAGTGATATTGATTTAGAATATTTAATAATAAATAAATGTCAATTACTTAATATAAACTTAGAAAAAGAAGATTTAACTAATAATTTAGAAAATTTAAAGAAAGACATTGATATGATTGTAAAAATATATAATATAGAAAAAAGTGGTATGACTTTAGAAGATATAAAATATATATGTGAAGTTAATAAATTATAATAAATAACAGGGAGGAATTAAATGAAGATATTAAAAAAAATATTAAAATATTTTACTAACATTTTAATTATTAGTTTAGTTCTAATCTGTTTATATTGTGTTATAGTTTCTATTTGTTTGAAAAAAAATTATGTTAATTTATTTGGATATACATTCTTTGTAGTAGCAAGTGGAAGTATGGAAGATACTATTAATATAAATGATATAGTAATCGTTAAAATAAATGATTCCTATGGAGTTAACGATATCATTACTTATGATAGTAATGGGTATTTCATCACTCATCGTGTTATAAGCATAAATGGTGAAGAAATTGTTGCGAAAGGTGATGCTAATAATACATCCGATGAATTAACAACTAAAGATAAAGTTATTGGGAAAGTTGTATTTTATTTTTCATTAACTGCTGTATTTAGAATAATAGGAGCTATTGTACTTATTATATTAATTATTATTGCTTTTAATTTTCAAGCTTTATTTAAAAGATATATGATTAAAAAATCAAGAAAGAAAATGAAAAGAGATAATGTAGAAAACAAATTAATAATGAGTCAATTTGTAGAAATATTTAATAAGAGAAAAAGATTAGGTTTAACAAGTAAAGATAATAAATCAATGATACAACTTAGATATTTATCAAAAACAATTGAGCTTATTGATTTAAAAGAATTTGATTTATTAGAACAATTATTAAATAATTATTCATTTAGTAATTTAAAAGAAGGGGTATTAGATAAAAACTTATTAATAAGTTTAAGAAGAGAATCTTTAAAAACTTTTATCGCACTTATGATGAAAGCTGTTACATATGAAGATAGTGAAATATTTGATATATTATTTTACTGTTATAAAACAAAAGTAACCAAAAAATATTTAAAAAAATAACATCACTAATGTGATGTTTTTATATCATTTATAAATGTTTTTACTCCATTTATAACGAATCCTGTAATAATTATATCTAATGACAAATATATCAATAGTTCCTTTATTTGAGTTAAATTAACTATAACATAAGTTATTACTATAAAAGCTGTTACTGACACAATAATTTGAAAAATATTCATTAAGAATATTGTGTTATTCTGCTTCCGAGTCAGGTCCATTATAATATCTCTCCTTTGTGTTAATATATTATATACTTTTTTTAATATTTGTCAACTTTACTAATATTATGATAGTGTAAAATGGTTTGGGGATGGGTATACAAAAAGGAAGACCTTTTGTT
>CAYNYX010000069.1:0-5500 GCA_964401535.1 uncultured Muribaculaceae bacterium
CCAATAACTAACATTGCACTTGCAATAATTAAGTTTCTTGTCTCATTAAAATCAACTTTATTATCTATTAGTGTACGTAAACCATTAGAAGCAATTACACCATATAATAGTATACTCATTCCCCCCATAACTGCGGGTGGCATTACTTGAAGAAGTGCTGTAAATTTTCCAAAAAATGAAATTAATACTGCAATAACAGCAGCCCCACTTGTTACCCAAACAGAGGCAACACCAGTAAGACCAATGACACCAGTATTTTCCCCATATGTCGTGTTTGCTGGACCACCAATCAAAGCACTGACTGTTGTTGCAACTCCATCTCCAATAAGAGTTCTATTTAATCCAGGATCTTGTAAGAAATCTTTTTCACAAATTTTACCTAAAACTGTGTGATCACCAATGTGCTCAGCAATTGTTACTATAGCAAGAGGCAAGATTGCGAATGTTTCTGGTCCAAAATATAATTTATATGAAGCAAAATTACCAATTTTAAAAGGAAAAATAAATTCCGGAACAGCAATCCAACTTGCTTCTTTTACTGGCGTAAAATCTACAAGTCCCATTAACGAAGCAACAATATAACCACCAATTATAGCTACTAAAAAAGGAACTATCTTTAAAAATCCTTTTGCTTTTGTAGATATTACAATACTAATAACAAATGCTACTAAAGCGACAATAATTGGTTTTACTCCTCCATTAGCAACAAGTCCCGCACTAGTAACAGCATAATTTGCAAGTCCTAGCCCAATTATTATTATCATTGGTCCTATAACAATAGGCGGTAATATTTTATGTAGCCACTTTGTTCCTGTAAATCTAACAATAATTGCGACTATTACATAAATAATACCTATCAATATAAGACCTGTTTGCCCAGCACTTATATCTCCACCCATTGCTGTCTTGGCAATGGCTAAAGCAGTAACATAAGCAAATGACGATCCTAAATAGATAGGTACTTTACCCTTAGTACATAAAACATAGATTAACGTTCCAATACCACTTGCAAATAGTGCCACCGAAACCGGCATTCCCAAAGCTAAAGGAACGGCAATTGTGGCTCCAAACATTGCAAATACATGTTGGAAACTCATAAGTGCCCACTTGAATGGTTTTGGTTTTTCATTTACGTCTAGAACTAGTCTTTTTGACATGAATAATTTCCTCCTTCAATAAAATCCCTATAAAAAAAGGGACCAAATGTCTTTGGGCCCATCCAATCGATAGGTAATATTATTTCGTCACGCTTTCCTGGGTTAAAATTAATAAACCCTCAAAGGTGTGCCTGTTGTATTATAACATTTACAGGCATTATTTCAAGTCATTTTTGAAAAATAATTATTGATAGCGTTATCAAAAAAAATCTTTTCACAAATTAACATGCTATAATTAGTTAGGTGAATTTTCAATGGCAAATAAATTTAAGTATTCAAATACTAATAAAAGATACTATACATACGACTTTTATTTGAAAAATAAATTTGGATGTAAAGTATTTAAGGTTCCCCTTGATGCTGGTTTTACTTGTCCTAATAGAGATGGAACAGTTGGAACTGGAGGATGTATTTTTTGTAATGCTCAAGGTTCTGGGGAATTTAGTGGTGATAGATTAGATAGTTTGCAAACACAATTTGAAAAAATGAAAAATGTCTTGCATAAAAAATGGCCTGTCGCAAAGTATATTGCTTATTTTCAAGCTTTTACTAACACCTATGCTCCAGTAGAAATTCTTAAGAAGAAATTTGAAAGTTTTATAAACATGAAAAATGTAGTCGGCATTTCTATTGCTACTAGACCAGATTGTCTTCCCGAAAACATCCTTGATTATTTAGAAAATCTTTCTAAGAAAACTGAATTATGGGTTGAATTAGGACTTCAAACTATTAATGATAAGACAGCAAAATTGATAAATAGAGGATATGATTATAATGTGTTTTTAAATGCTGTTAAGGAATTAAGAAAAAGGAATATAAATATTACAGTTCATATAATCAATGGACTACCATATGAAACTAAAAAAGACATGATTGATACTATTAAGTCCTTGTCAAAATTAGATATTCAAGGAGTTAAAATTCATTCATTAAATATTTTAAAAAATACTGAACTAGCTAGATTATATTTGTCTACTAAGTTTTATATAATGAGTTTTGAAGAATATATAGATCTTCTAGTAGAGCAACTTGAATATCTAAGAGAAAATATTGTAGTTCAAAGAATAAGTGGAGATGCCATTTCTAATGAACTTATAGAACCAAAGTGGTCAATTAACAAAAGAAACATAGCAAATTCATTAGATAAAAAGATGAGTATGCTTGATACTTATCAAGGAATTAAATATCATGAATAACTCTAATGCAGTATCATTTGCTCATGAACTTTGCAAAAATAGCAAAGGCTTTGATGTTGCAATAGATGCCACGCTTGGTAATGGGCATGATTCATTATTTCTGTCTTCACTATTCAAGAAAATATATGCTTTTGATATTCAAAAACTTGCAATTAAAAGAAGCAAGAAAAGACTTGAAAATATAGATAATATTGATATCATATTAGATTCATACATAAATTTTGATAATTATATTTTTGA
Source organism: uncultured Muribaculaceae bacterium (assembly GCA_964401535.1). GTDB lineage: Bacteria > Bacillota_I > Bacilli_A > RF39 > UBA660 > CAYNYX01. The sequence continues at coordinate 2,594 of CAYNYX010000069.1, forward strand.
GAAAGTAGACTTAATATTATATAATTTAGGATTCCTTCCGGGTAGTAATCACAAAGTAATTACAAACGCAAAAGAAACAATAGCCTCTATTAAAAAAGGAATAGAAATCTTGAAAGATAATGGTCAAATAATAATAGTTTCCTATACTCAACACGATAATTTTAAAGAATATAATGATATTTTAGATTTTATTAATGAACATAGAAATACTATTAACTACTGCTTATTTAAGAATTTTGAATTTGAAAGAATTATTAAAATAACAATAAAATAGGATTTTATCCTATTTTATTTTCTTCTAATGCCCTTGCTAGTTGATCAGGACAAGAAGTATTTTTATTACCGCACTTTGTGTTTTTAAGTAAATCTATTATATCATCAACATTCTTCCCCTCTACTAACTTGGAAATGCCTTTTAAATTACCATTGCATCCTCCTACAAAAGAAACATTATGAATAATATTATTATCATCTATCTCAAACAATATATTTCTAGAACATGTGCCTTTTGTTGTATAGTTTACTTTCTTCATAATAATCCTCCATAAAATAACTATTATATTGTAGCAATAAATATTTCATATTTCCATTACTTTTGTAATAAATAAAAGACCAAAGCAAACAATTGCTTTGGTCAAAATTATCTATTATCAATTTTTGATATATAAAATATTTTTACTCTGCTGGAGATGTGTATGTGAATGTATTATCCGCTTTTACTTCATCCATTGAGCCGAATTGATTACCAGCCAAGTCCTTCACTACAATGTAGAAAGTAATTCCACCATTTGCTACTATATCATTAGTAACACCTATTCCAAAATCAATTGTCCATTTTTGTTCTGTTTCATCATAAGATGCTTGAACTCCTGCTGCTGTAGTAAATTGTGTTGCAGATTCAAAATCGCCATATACATTTGTAGAATCAGCATAAAGACTGAATTCTGGTAGTGTAGCTGACATGCTATGATCTATTTCTAATTCATATAAACCGACAGCATCTGCAGCATCAACTACGAAAATAAAGGTCTCACTTGGTCCTAATGATAAGGATCCTTCTGCAGGGCTTACTGAATCTATTGTTGGTGCTGTAGCATCAACAGTAATTGTTATAGTATCCTGTAGTAATGAACCATCAGTAGATTTAGCAATAATTGTTGCTGTTCCTTCTGACAAACCATTAACGGTGACTACTCCATCTGCTGTTGTTACATACCCAGTCTGAGCCTCAACACCACTCAAACTAGCGATAGCTGTATTGTTTACATATACTGACCAAGCAATATCTTTTGGATCAAGTGATGCATCTTCTGCGATAGTTAATTCTATAGTACCACCATCAGAAACAACTAACTTATCACCAACTATTTCCATACTTGTAGCATAAGTTGGAATTTCTCCTGAGATAATTTCTCCTTCAAAATCACCAGCAGTGCCAGTTTGTGGGAATACACCTAAGATTCTTACTCGTTGAGTTGCACCAGTATTAGTAATTACACCAGATAGTGTATCTATTCCACCACTGTGAATACTTCCAGAGATATTTCCTGAAACTACACCACTTATTGTTCCTTCAAATGTTGAAATATATCCAGAGACATCTGTAACTTGTGCTGTTACAGTAAGTGTCCTACCTTCAAATAATAATGTTCAACTTACTTGGCCAGATTGATTTGCTGTTATATTACCAGTTACATCACCAATAATTTCTGGAACAGTTTGCCTTTCACCTAAAGCACCAGATAATGTTGCATTATCATCAATAGTCACTGTACTCTTTCTTATACCACCAGTAGAGATATATTCGCGTACTGCATAACCATTAGTACTTGTAATTGAACCGCCGGTGGTATGGTCGGTGAGGACGGCGTCAAGAAGAAAAGTTAAAAAGCACTCGGCGATAATGAAGAAATAGCCCCAATAACACCAAAATTTAAAAAGAAACAGAGTGTTATTGAAAAACTCAAGGGATTTTTTTGTGTTTCTTTGGAATAGGTGGTTCATATTTTGAGAACGTCGAATAGTTGCAATATACCCGGTAATGCACTTTCGGGAAAGGGATTATTTTGTGGAAGCGACATATTTTTTGTTAGATAAAGAAACAGTGGGTAAAAGAACTGCGGATGGTGATTTTCTGTATTCAGATGAGCAATGGATACCTGATAGCAAACACGAAATCGCTGATTGCTTAATCGGATATGATTCGGGCGAAGAGTCTAATTCACCATATGCAATCGGCAATACTGAGATGTTGAGCAGAATTGAATCCATCACTAAGGAACAAGCTGAACAGTATATTGATTCCTGTCATAATAATACCAAAGGCCATGAGCCCAGATAAATTGACAAACTATTGTGTACGGAGGCTACTAATATGGAGAAGGCTGTTCGCGTTGTAAATTGCCCGACGAAGTGGGATTTTAAAACGAAGAAGGTCGGCATTTATTGCCGGGTAAGTTCAGGCTCAAGCAGTCAGCTGCACAGCCTCGCCGATCAGGCATCAGGACTGACTCGCTATGTCTACAGACAGCCCATGATGGTGGCGGCGGATATTTTTCTTGATGTGACAAGTGGTTCAGATGTTGTTAATAGCCCGGAGTTTCAACGAATGTTACAATCGGCACGAGATGGAAAAATCAACTATGTGGTAACGAAAGCAGTCAGCCGTTTCGGACGCTCCACGGAGGATGTGCTGGTAGCAGTCAGAGCATTAAAGGAATACGGTGTAGAGGTCTACTTTGAAGACCAGCAAATCGGCAGTCTGAAACCAGAAGCGGAACTAAACATATCTCTCTACTGTACTGTTGCTGAGGGCGAGAACAAGTCCCACAGTGAGGATGTACGTTGGGGCTTGAAACGCCATGCCGAAAATGGCACATCAAAACTTTACAACAAGCCGTGCTACGG
>CAYNYX010000070.1:0-5471 GCA_964401535.1 uncultured Muribaculaceae bacterium
CCACCAATATATTTATCTTTGTAAGATAAAATTTCATCACTACTTAATACTTCTTCTATAGCACTAGTTTCAGAATTATTAGAAGTACCTCTAACACTACAATTAATTTCAATTAAATCAGTTATCATTTCTTCTATCAATATTTTACTATCATATCTAATAGCTTCCATTATAGCATCTTCTAATTCATCTTCTTTATGAACTACAGTAATACCTACACTACTACCTAATGTAGCTGGTTTTACTATAACTGGATATCCAATTTTTTTAACACGTTTAAATATTTCTTCCTTTTTAATATCATATTCTGAATCAAAGAACCAAGTATAATCTACAATAGGTAAATCATTTGCTTCAAAGATTTGTTTCATTACAACTTTATCTTGTCCTAAAGCTGAACCTAAAACTTTAGATCCAACATAAGGAACACCTAACATCTCTAAATACCCAGCAACAGTACCATCTTCTACTCCACTACCATGAACTATAGGGAATATAATATCAACTTCATTTACTATTTTTTTAATAAAACCTAAACTTTGTAAATAAAAATGATTATCTTTTGTATAAATAGTTACTTTTTTAGAATATCTTTTTAATAAATCCATATCTTTATAAGTATCTATTTCCATCAATAATTTACCTGTATAAAAGTTTCTATCTTTATCTACATAAATAGGAACTATATCATATTTTTCTTCATCGATTGCTTTCATAGCTTGAACAGCAGTTATGACACTTATTTCATGTTCAACACTAACTCCACCAAATAAAACTCCTAATTTAATTTTCATACTACTTTCCTCCTAAAAAACTTCTTATAATACTTATAGTTTGTCCTAATCTCTCTAAATATGCATAATGAGTACAATTTTCATATACAACAACACCTGCATCTTTAAGTAAACTTTCTAATTCATAAGCTCTTTTTAAAGGTACAGCTTCATCCAAACTACCCCATATTAATAAAGTTGATGCTTTAATTTTTTTAATATCTTCACTTATATCTAAATTAACAGTATTTACTAATACTTGTCTCATCATTTCACTAGCATTTTTATAATCAGTAGAACCAATTCTTTTTTTCGCAAAACCTTCTAATTTATTTAAAATAGGTATTTTTTTACATGTTTTTAAAAATTTAACTTTTAAACTTACTTTCTCTACTTCTTTTTTAAATGGACTTCCAAACAAGATAAGTTTCTTTACATTATATTTACTAGCATACATTAATCCTGTTTTTCCACCATAAGAATGTCCTATAATAATTGGATTTTCTATTTTTAAATTTGAAATAAATTCATGTAACATTTCGACATAATCTATTACACTCCATGGATATGTAGGTTCACTACTATTACCAAATCCTGGTAAATCTATTAAAACAATGTTGAATTCTTTACATAATTTATCACCTACTGGTTTCATCATCAAAGTATTTTGTCCCCAACCTGGTAATAAAATGATTGTGTCAGAACCTTGTCCATATTTCTCATAATGTATTTTAACATCATTGATTATCATTTCCATATAATCACTTCCTAAATCATTATATCATATTTTAATATTTTTAAATCATTATTTTATTATCTTTTTTTATTACTTTAAAATACATTAATAATAATCCTATTATAAATATAATTAATAATATATAATTTACTAATGAACTCAAACTTAATATATAAACAAACAACATAACAAATATATTAGATGTTATATGCATTATAATTGGAGCTTTTATTGTTTTGTATTTTTCATAAACATAAATTAGTAAAAATGATAATGCAAAACTATATACTATATTTATTATTCCAGTATGAAATATACTAAATAAAACTGAAGTTATAATAATACTTAACATAGGAGTATATTCTTCTTTAAACCCATTATATAGTAATCCTCTAAAGATCAATTCTTCAATAATAGGTCCTACTATTCCGGATGTTAAAACAAGAATAAATATATTAGTATCATAATTTATATTATAAGCATTTGTAAATTCAATAACACTATTTATTTGAAAAAATATAATATTAGTTATTCCAGCTACTAGAAATGTTAAAACCATAATTATTAAAATACTTTCTAATTTTATTTTTTCTTCTTTTAGATTTAATTGTTTATATTTCTTATATAAAAATGGTACAAATATCATAAATATTAATAAAGAAATATAAATATAATTTTTATTTAAAAAATCACTCATACCTTGTTTATATAAATCACTTTTAAAATATAAATCTAATTGTTCATTAGTATTATATCCTAAATAATAAGCATTTAATCCTGTATATATAAAAGATATAAATACCATTACAATACTTGTTACTACAGAATATATTATAGGCAATAAAATTAATTTAACAGTTTTTTTCATTCTTTTCATCCCTCCAAAACTTAATTAATAAACCAAAGAATATATAGAAAAATGGTGATACATACATTGATATATTTCCAAACATTGATGAAATAATAAATGCAATTGTAACAAATAAACATATTTCTTCTATTTCATTAATATCTTTATATTTTTTTAATTTATTTAAATAAGTATTAATTAATATTATCATTATTATTATTAAACTAGGAAAACCTGCTGCTAAAGAAATAAATAAAAATATGTTATGGGGATTCTCATTTTCATATTGTTTTACACTTCTATACGCTTTACTATAATTATTAGGGCCATATCCTGTTATTGGTTTATTTAAAACAAGTTCAAATCCTTTTTGCCATAAACTACCTCTATTAGTACCTATTTTATCTATATTTTCATTATTTACAATCTTTCCTATATCATTACCTAAACCATTAAAATTTTCTTTAACAATTTTACCATCATTAACTAGTAATGACATTATAATAAATATTAATAAAATAATAATTGGAACTTTCTTTTTAACTATAATTCTATAAATAGTTAAAAATATTAAAGTTATTAATAAAGCAATATAACAACCAAAAGTATTATTATATATTAAAGTATATAGTATTATTAATAAAGTTAAAATAAAAAACAATTTTTCTTTTAAATTAATATTTTTTAATAATATCATTATATTAGTTACTATTCCTATTAATAAGTAATAACCATAATGATTAGGATTATTGAAATAACTTTGCATGAAATAAGGATTAATAGTTTTATCTATAATACAAGTTATAAATGTTGATACAATAATAATTTTAAATAAATTTATATATCTTTTTTCATCATCTATTTGTTTACTTAAAAACATAAAACTTAAAAATGATAAAATTGTTAAAAATCCAGCATGTAAATTATTATTACCAAAAAATGAAATCAACTTATTACTACTTAATAAACTACATATAAATAACCATATATAAAATATAATAAATAGTTTATAAATTAATGTTATTTTTTTACATTGAACTGTTTTAAAAAACAAGTAAATCAAACCTAATAAACCAATTAATAAATCAAATATATATATTATATAAACTGGATCAAAAAACACTCTAAAAATAGAACACATTATTGGTAATAAACACCAAATAATTAATGTAATATAAGAAATATTTTTACCATGTTTATCAAAAAAATTATTAATTTTTTTTATATCTTTCATATAAACACCTAATATTATTTTATCATTTATATAACTAAAAGTAAAATAAAAATCCAATTCAATATGAATTGGATAATAAAACTTTTTCCCGTTTTATGCTTCTTTATTATATTCTTCTAAAATAACTTCATCAAACATAGCTCTTGTTTCAGGATTTATAGGATGTGCGATATCTCTATATCCTCCTGTTGCTGTCTTACGACTTGGCATAGCAGTACATAATCCTTTATCTCCTTCTATGATTCTAATATCATGAACAGCAAAGCAATCATCAATAACGATTGATGCAATACCTTTCATTCTAGAATCTTCTTTTTCGACTTTACGAACATTTACAGATGTAATCTTCATTAGCAATCTCTCCCTTCAGTATGTACTACAATTTAAGTATATATTATTTTAACTAAAAAATCAATAATTTTTTATTAATATATTAACAATTTGTTTATATTTTTATTACTATTTATGTATAATCTATTTTAATAGTTTTTGTTATAATATCATTATAAGAAAATGATTTAATTTCATTTGTTTCTTTTTTTTCTACTAAAAATACATTATCAAATAATTCTTTAATTATTACATGATATTTTTCGATTTTATTTCTCCCTAAATTATATTTTATTGTTACTTTTCTACCAATATATTTATTTAAATTTTCTTTAACATCTGTTATATTCATACTCTCTCCTATCTAGGATAACCAATATGCATAGTTCCTTTTGTAACTATCCCACCTAAACCATTAGAACCATATTTTGTGTTTTCTAATATTTCTTTTAAATTAATATCTTCTGAAATATTTGCTAAACTCATTTTACCAGCTATAATAGCTGGATCTAATGCATGAATATTAATTCTTTTAGGGCTTGATGCGAAATTAGCACCTGCTTTTATTAATTCTTCATAATTAGATTGACAAGCCCCAGCAATTATAATTAATTTTTCATGACTTTTTTCATATTTTCTAGCTGCTTTTATAGCATTAATAAAATTATCACTATTTTTATAACTTGTATTTTTTTTATAATAAGCATCATGTCCAGTTATTACTACTATATTAGGATTATAATCTTCTAAATAAAATTTTATATTACCAGGAATATTTATTTCTTCTTCTTTTATACCTTTAGCCCAAATATTTAAACTTTTATAATAATCTAAACACTTATTTAAATATTCACTATCACCATCAATATGTAATATCTTACCTGGTAAATAAAAATAATCATTTCTTAATTCTACATTATTAGTTTTAATTCTTTCCATAAATTCTTTTTCTTCTATATCTTCTTCTTCATATTTTTTTAAATCATCTATTTCACTATCTGCATATAATCTAACACAAGTACCTTTTAAATAACAAATGTCATCTTCTATTTTTACTATTTTAAAAACTATATCATTGTTATGTGATTTTCTAGTTACAATATCTCCAATTTTAAAATCCATGTTATTCACCCATATAATTATATGAATTATTTATTTTTAAATTACAAAAAAAGAATAGAAATCTATTCTTAATCATCAAATTTTATGTCTTTTTTAAATTCTTCTAATCTAACATTATATGCTTTCATAATATCTTTTTCAAATTCTAATTCAGTTTTAATTCCTGATAATTCAATTATATATTTTGTAAATAAAGGATTACTTATTAATAAAGGTCCTAACAAATATGTACCAAATAAATTATTTTTTCTAATTGCTCCATATTTTGATTCAGGATTTAAACCTAATCCTTTTTCAACATCAAATATACCATATTTATCTTCACCATAGGAATGAGAAAATCTACTAGTATATCCTACTATATCAATATCATTAAATTTACCTAAAAATAAGGAATTTTCTCTTTTTGGTAATATTCTTTTAGAA
>CAYNYX010000071.1:0-4287 GCA_964401535.1 uncultured Muribaculaceae bacterium
TTGGATAATCTCCTTCTTTAACAGTTGTTTCACCATCATTTGATGTATAACTTCTTAAAGATACTCTTTTAATATATCCTTCATTGGTAACAACAACAATACAATCTTCTTTAGCAATCATTTCAGTTGTATCTATTTTTATTTCAGTTATTTCATCTTTAATTAATGTTTTTCTAGGAGTACCATAATCTTTTTTAATATTTTTTAATTCTTCTTTCATAACTGATTTTAATTTATCTTCACTATTTAATATAGCTTCTAAACCGATAATAATAGCTTCTAATCTTTTCTTTTCTGTTTCTAATTCAACAACATCAAAATTAGTTAAACGATATAATTGTAACTTAACAATAGCATCAGCTTGAATAAAAGTAAAATCATATTCTTTTACCAGATTATTAGTAGCATCTAATTTATCCTTGCTTTTTCTTATTGTTTTAATTACATCATCTAATATTGATATAGCTTTTACTAAACCTTCTACAATATGCATTCTAGATTTAGCAAACTCTAAATCATATTCTGTTCTTTTAGTTATAACTTCTTTTTGATGTGCTATATAAGCATCTAATATTTCAATTATACCTACAGTTACTGGTCTTTTATTAACAATAGCAACCATATTATAATTGTAATTTATTTGTAATTCAGTATTTTTAAGTAAGTAATTGATTATTAAATCTTTATTAGCATCTTTTTTAATATCAATAGCAATTCTTACTAAATTTTCTCTATCAGATTCATCTCTTACTTCTAATATTCCATCTATTTTTTTATCTATTCTTAATTCATCAATTCTTTTAACTAATAAAGCTTTATTAACTTCAAAAGGTATTTCAGTTATTATTATTTGTTCTTTTCCTTTTTCTTTTACAAAATCATATTTTGATTTTACAATTACTTTACCTCTACCAGTACTTAGTGAATCTATAATACCCTGTTTACCTTCAACAATACCACCAGTTGGAAAATCAGGTCCTTTTACTATTTCTAAGATTGTATCTAATCTTGAATTAGGACTTTCAATTCTCTTAATTGTTGCATCTATTATTTCACCCAAATTATGAGGTGGTATATTAGTAGCATACCCAGCACTAATACCTGTTGCTCCATTTACAAGTAAATTAGGATATTTTGCTGGTAAAACAGTTGGTTCTAATTCTGTATCATCAAAATTAGGTGCCCAAATAACAGTGTTTTTATCTATATCTTTTAGTAATTCATTACTTATTTTAGATAATCTTGCTTCTGTATAACGCATTGCTGCTGCTGAATCACCATCCATAGATCCATTATTACCTTGCATTTCAATATAAGTTAGATTTTGTTTCCACCACTGAGACATTCTAACCATTGCATCGTATATAGATGAATCGCCATGGGGATGAAAACAGCCCATAATATTTCCAACTGCTTTTGCTGATTTTCTAGTTGGTTTATCATAAGTATTTCTATCTTTATACATTGAATATAAGATTCTTCTTTGAACAGGTTTTAAACCATCTCTAACATCTGGTAAAGCTCTATCTTGAATAATGGCTTTAGAATATCTACCAAATCTATTACCCATTATTTCTTCTAATGTGTAATCATATATTTTTTTTAATTCATCTTGCATATATACACCTCTAATTTTTCTAAGATAATTATAACAAAAAAAAAAGAAATTTGCAAAAATATGTATATATTATTACATTATTTTCTTTTTGAAACTGGTTCTATATCAACCATAATTTTTTCAGTACCTGTACCATTAATAAAACCACCTATATTTTTGTTTTCACAAAATTGAAGATAATTTCTATATATTTCTTTATTATCATTATCATATATAATTAATTTATATATAATGAATAAAGCTGAAGAACTTACTATTTTAGTATTATCTTTTCTTTCTTTTTCTTTCACATATTCAGATAATGCATAAAATTCTTTCATTTTTGTTAATGGTTTTTCACTTAATAATATATTTTTTATTAAATTAATAATAACTATACCATTTATTGATTTATTTAATTTACTATATAATATAGCACTATTATTTTCTAAAAAATCTACTTTTTCTTTCATATCATTATTCATAATACACCCCTTACTACGTTTTATCTATTCATTGAATTTACATTTATTTCTGATAGATAATTTACTATTTCACTATATATTACTTTTTTTGGTAATCCTATAATATTTTTATAACCATTAGTATCTAGTGCTAATTTGTCAATAAAATTCATAACTAATTTATAATCCATATTTTTAAATTTTTCATATGCTTCTATATCTTTTATATATTCTTTTCCATTACTATCTACTTCATAAAAACTATTCATAATAGTATTTAAAATATCAGCATAATCTTTTACACTCATATTATTCATTAATACTGAATCCCCCAATACACTATGTGTTTAGCTTCTTTACCACAACACACACATTTTTCATCAATCAATTTTTCATTTTCTAAAATACATCTAGATTTACATCCTTTTATTTCTTTTATTTTTTCTTCACATTCTCTATTACCACACCATGAAGCTTTAATAAATCCTGGTTGTTTATTTAAAATGTCTTCCATTTCTTTTAAATTATGTGCTTCAAATGTTAATGATTCTCTTCTTTCTAATGCTTTCATATACATATCTTTTTGAATTGTTTCTAATAATTCTTCAATATATGAAATAACATCAATATTAACATCTTTTATTATTTTTTCTCTTGTATCTCTTCTTACAAAAGTTATTTTTCCTTCACTTAAATCTCTTTTACCTATTTCTATTCTAATAGGTATTCCATTTACTTCTGCTTCAGCAAATTTAAAACCTGGACTTTTATCAGTTCTATCTACTATAACTGATATATCATTTTCTTTTAATAAGTTTTCATATTTATTTGTTAAATCATTTACTTCTTCAGTATCACCTATAGGTATAATTATAACTTGTTTAGGAGCTATTCTAGGTGGCAATACAAGTCCATAATCATCACTATGTACCATTATAAGTCCACCAATCATTCTTGTTGCTGTACCCCATGATGTTTGATATACATATTCTAATTTATTTTCTTTATTTAAAAATTTAACATCATATGCTTTAGCAAATTTTTGTCCAAAATAATGACTAGTTCCTGCTTGTAAAGCAACTCCATTATACATTAAAGCTTCATTTGTTAAAGTATATTCAGCTCCTGCAAATTTTTCTTTTTCTGTTTTTTTACCTGTTATAGATGGTATAGCAAGAATTTCATGATGAAACCATTTATATACTTCCATCATTTGATCTGTTTCTTTTATTGCTTCTTCTTTAGTAGCATGAATTGTATGTCCTTCTTGCCATAAGAATTCTCTACTTCTTAAAAAAGGTCTTGTTTCTTTTTCCCATCTTAATATATTACACCATTGATTATACAATTTTGGTAAATCTCTATAAGAAGATATATGATCTTTATAATAATCACAAAACATAGTTTCACTTGTTGGTCTAATACAAAGTCTTTCTTCTAATTCTTTAGCTCCACCCATTGTTACCCAAGCAACTTCTGGTGCGAATCCTTCAACTAATTCTGATTCTTTTTTAAGTAAACCTTCAGGAATTAGTAAAGGTAATTGAACATTAACATGTCCTAAACTTTTAAATTTTTTATCTAGTATTTCTTGCATTTTTTCCCATATAGCATATCCGTTAGGTTCTATTACTATACAACCTTTAACTGATGAATAAGCTGCTAAAGAAGCTGCTCTAACAACATCAGTATACCATTTAGCAAAATCTATATCTCTAGATGTAATACTTTCGTTTTTCATAAAATCACCTGTAACAATTATAACAAAAAATAAATAAAAAATATAGTTTTATCTATATTTTTTATATTAAATCATTCTTTTTTATTATAAATACTTTAGTCCCTGTATAGAAAGCGTAAAATACATCTTCTTTTTTTAAATTTTGTTCTTTTAATATTTTCATTAACCATTTATAATCTTTATCTATATCATTTAGTGTTTGATACTCTACTATTCCATCTATAATAATAGGAAGTGGATATACATTATTTTGAAATACGGATAATTTACCATTATTTTCTAATATTGCATATTTAACATCACTTATACTTTTAACACTTTGTTCTCTAAGTTGTGATAATAAATCATCTAAAGTATATCTTAATTTAATCATTTCATTAAAATTAACTTTACCATTATTAATAATAACAGCTGGTTTTCCATCTAATAAATCTCTTATTTTATAACTTTTTAATGATGCATAACTTAATAATACTTGAACTAAA
>CAYNYX010000071.1:4297-5452 GCA_964401535.1 uncultured Muribaculaceae bacterium
TGGTAATAGGAATAATTGATGTAAATAAACCCCTTTCTGGTTCTTCTATACATATTGCTGCTAATTCAGCAATTAAAATTGATACAATTAAATCTATAATACTTAATTTACCTACTTCTTTTTTCCCCATAATACGATATGCTAAAATAATTAGAAAATATAAAGTTATTGTTTTTAATATTATATTTATATACACAGTATCACCTATTTTATTATGAAAATAAAACATATTTTTTATACAAAATAATATAATTTATTAGGTGATTTATTTGAATTATTTTAAAAAAATAGGTATTTCTTTATTATATAGTTTTGCTTCTTTATTTATATTAACTTTTATAATAACATTTTTAAACTATATAAATTTATTTAATTATAATGTTTTTAAAGTATTTAAAATTATTGTTTTAATTATATCTTTCTTTATAGGTGGATTTATTATAGGAAAAAAAAGTATTAAAAAAAGATATTTAGAAGGATTAAAATTTGGTTTAATAAATCTTATTCTATTTATTATTTTAAACTTATTATTTAATGATTTTAATATAAAAGATTTAATATATTATTTAATTATAATAGGATCTACTACTATAGGCAGTATGTTAAACTTAAAAAAGGAAAATTAATTCCTTTTTTCATACTTTTTAATAAAATCTTCTTTATATTCTAAAAAATTACCATTTTTAATAGCTTCTCTTACTTCTTCCATCTCTTTAATTAAAAATCTTATATTATGAATTGATAGCAATCTACCACCCAATGATTCATCGCAAGTAATTAAATGCCTAATATAAGCTCTTGTATAATTCTTACAGGTATAACAATCACAAGATTCTTCTATTGGATTAAAATCTTTTTTAAATTTTAAATTTTTTAAATTTATTTTACCTGTTCTAGTAAAAGCATTACCATGTCTAGCTATTCTAGTAGGTAGGACACAATCAAACATATCAATACCACGACTAACACCTTCCAATAAATCAATAGGATCTCCTACTCCCATTAAATATCTAGGTTTATCTTCTGGTAAATATTTAATACCATATTCTATCATTTTATACATTGTTTCTTTATCTTCTCCAACAGAAGTACCACCAATTGAATAACCATCAAAATCCATTTTAACTGTTTCTTTGGCACTATATTCTCTTAAAT
>CAYNYX010000072.1:0-3209 GCA_964401535.1 uncultured Muribaculaceae bacterium
GTTTTAAGTTTAAAATATGCAGATAACAAACAAAGAGTAATTACTGGACTTAAGAGAATTTCTAAACCAGGATTACGTGTTTATGCAGCTGCTTGCAATGTTCCTCGTGTATTAAATGGATTAGGAATTGCTATTATTTCTACATCAAAAGGAATAATGACTGATAAGCAAGCTAGAACATCTAATTTAGGTGGAGAAGTTATCGCATACATTTGGTAGAAAGGATGATACTATGAGCCGTATAGGTAATAGAATATTAGAAATACCTACTGGAGTTACAGTAGAAGTAAATGGTAATATTGTTAGTGTTAAAGGTCCAAAAGGAGAACTTTCTACTGAAGTAAATAGAAACATCACTGTAGAAGTTAAAGAAAATCAAATAATTGTTACAAGAAAAAATGACAATTTTAAAAATTTTCATGGTACTGCTAACGCTAATATAAATAATATGATAATTGGTGTTACTAATGGATTTGAAAAAAAATTAGAATCTGTTGGTGTTGGATATCGTTTTGCTATTAAAGGAAACGAATTAGTAGTAACTGCTGGATATTCACATCCAGTAAATGTTAAAATTCCAGAAGGAATTAAATTAGAATCACCAAGTAATACTGAATTATTTATAAGAGGTATTGATAAACAACAAGTTGGTGAATTCGCAGCCAATATAAGAAAAATTAGAGAACCAGAACCTTACAAAGGAAAAGGAATTCGTTATTCTGATGAAACCATTATTCGTAAGGTTGGTAAAAAAGCTTCTTAATATTTAAAAGTAAAGGAGATATAACATGATTAAAAAAGAATCTAGAAATGATTTACGTGTAGCTAGACATGCTCGTGTAAGAGAAAAAATTTCTGGTACTACTAATGTACCAAGATTAAATGTGTTTAGATCAAATGGAAACATTTTCGCACAAATCATAGATGATGAAAAAATGACTACATTAGTAAGTGCTTCTACATTAGAAAAAGAATTAAATATCACTAATGGTGGAAACGTTGAAGCAGCTAAACTTATCGGTTCAGAAATAGCTAAAAGAGCTAAAAAAGCAAAAATAACAAAAGTTGTATTTGATAGAGGTGGATACCTATATCATGGACGTGTAAAAGCATTAGCTGAATCAGCACGTAGTAATGGATTAGAATTCTAGGAGGAAAATATGGAAAGAAAAATAAGAGAACCTCGTCCAAAACAATATGATGAAGAGATCATCAATATTGGACGTGTTACTAAAGTAACTAAAGGTGGTCGTCATTTCCGTTTTGCTGCTACAGTTGCTGTTGGTGATAGAAAAGGCCAAGTAGGAATTGGAACTGGAAAAGCAAATGAAGTACCTGATGCAATTAAAAAAGCAGTTGCTAATGCGACTAAAAACATTGTTAGGGTATCAATCGTTGACGAAAGAACAATCCCACATGAAGCTATTGGTGTAAGAGGTGCTAGTAAGGTTATGTTAAAACCTGCTTTCGAAGGTACTGGTGTTAAAGCTGATGGACCTGTAAGAGCAGTTATAGAACTTGCTGGTATTAAAGACATTTTATCAAAATCACTTGGATCAAATACAAAAATTAATATGGCATATGCTACATTAGAAGCTTTAAAATCACAAAGAACAATTGAAGAAATTGCAAAATTACGTGGTAAAAAAGTAGAGGAGATTAGATAACATGAAGTTACATTCATTACATCCTGGTGAAGGTTCTAGAGAAACTCGTAAAAGAGTTGGTCGTGGAACTGGTTCAGGATTAGGAAAAACTAGTGGAAAAGGCCATAAAGGTCAAAATGCTAGAAGTGGTGGAGGAGTAAGACCTGGGTTTGAAGGTGGACAATTACCATTATTCAGAAGATTACCAAAAAGAGGTTTCTCTAACGCTATGTTTAAAGTAAAATATGCTGTAATTAATTTAAGTGATTTAAATGAATTTGAAAATGGTGCTGAAATTACTCCAGAATTATTAAAAGATATGGGAATTGTTAAAAATACTTTAGATGGAATTAAAGTATTAGGAAATGGTAAATTAGAAAAGAAATTAACTGTAAAAGCTAATAAGTTTTCTTTAAAAGCTAAAGAAGCTATTGAAAAATCAGGTGGAAAAATAGAGGTGATCTAATATGTTTGCAACAATTAAGCAAATATTTAATCCCAAAAATAAAGA
Organism: uncultured Muribaculaceae bacterium; assembly: GCA_964401535.1. GTDB lineage: Bacteria > Bacillota_I > Bacilli_A > RF39 > UBA660 > CAYNYX01. The sequence continues at coordinate 2,158 of CAYNYX010000072.1, forward strand.
TATAAGAAAGAGAATATTATTTACTCTATTCTGTTTATTTATTTTTAAAGTTGGAACAGCTATTATTGTACCTGGTATAGATCAAAATAAATTAGGTACAAATAGTTTAGGATTTTTGGAATTATTAAATGTTATGGGTGGAGGCGCTATGGGCAAATTTTCAATATTTGCACTAGGAGTTGGTCCATACATAACTGCATCTATTGTTATACAATTATTATCAAATGATATTATTCCATATTTATCTGAATTATCAAAACAAGGTGGCGTAGGAAGAGCTAAATTAAATCAAATAACAAGAATTGTTGGTATAGTTTTAGCGTTCGTCCAAGGTTACATTTATTCATTCTATTATATGAAAGACAGTGCATATGGAGCTATGGACTATGTAGTATTTTCACTAATATTAACAGCTGGAACATGCTTAGTTATGTGGATTGGTGATAGAATTACTGCTAAAGGTATAGGAAATGGTATTTCTTTAATTATCATGGCAGGTATATTATCAAGTTTACCAACTATGTTTGTAACTGCTTATAATTCATTAGTAGATACTGCATCAGCACAAACTCTAACTATGGGTATAGGATCTTTTGTATTATTTGTTATTATATATATTGCTATTATAATAGGAATTATATATGAGCAATCAGCCGAAAGAAGAATACCAATTCAATATGCAAATAAATCAAATAATAGTTATGGTGGAACTCAGAATTATATACCTTTTAGGTTAAATTCAGCAGGAGTTATACCAGTTATATTCGCATCTATATTATTATCAGTACCAGGTATTATTGGTCAAGTAATAAATAGTGAGTCTTATACTTTATTTGTTGAAAAATATTTAAATTATTCAACAGGAACAGGATTTATATTATACATTTTATTAATTTTTGGATTTACTTATTTGTATACATTTATGCAAATTAAACCAAATGATATGTCTGAAAATTTACAAAAAAATGGTGGATATATTCCTGGTATTAGACCAGGCGATGATACTTCAAATTACATAACTAAAGTATTAAAAAGAATAACTTTAGTTGGAG
>CAYNYX010000072.1:3219-5407 GCA_964401535.1 uncultured Muribaculaceae bacterium
TATATTCAGTATGATAACTAGTTTACCAACATCTGTTACAATTGGTGGTACAGGACTTTTGATAGTTGTAGGTGTTGCGCTTGAAACATATAAACAATTAGAAAGTGATTTAGTTGCTAGAAACTATAAAAAGGGTTATCGAAAATGAGAAATATAATATTTATTTCACCCCCCGGAGCAGGTAAGGGTACACAATCTATTAGAATAAGTCAAGAATATAATATTCCTACTATTTCTTTTGGAGAATTACTTCGTGAAGAAGCAAGAACCGGAAGTGATTTGGGAAATTATATTCATGACTTACAAACAAAAGGTATTTTAGTTGATAATAATATATCTGTTAAGGTGTTAAATAATAGACTAGAAAAAGATGATTGTAGAAATGGATATATTTTAGATGGTTATCCTAGAAATTTAGAACAAGCAAATTCTTATAACGAATTACTTAATAGATTAAATATGGAAATGGGTTTAGTAATATTTTTAAATCCACCATATGAAGAAATTAAAAAAAGAATTATAGGAAGATTAAATTGTCCTAAATGCAAAGCTACATTTAATGAGCAAATAGATTTTTTAAAACCAAAAAAGAATGGAATTTGTGATACATGTGGCGAACAACTAGTAAGAAGAAGTGATGATAACGAAGAATCATATAAAACAAGATATAATGTTTATATAACAGAAACAATGCCTGTTATAAATTATTATAGAGATTTAGGAGTTTTATATGAAGTAAATGAAGTTAATATTGATGAAGTTACTTCTAAAATTAGAGATATAATAGAGGCTAATAATGATTAGTATTAAAACTGAAGAAGAAATTGAATTAATGAAAATTGCGGGATCTATAGTAGGTGATACACATAAGTATTTAATTCCTTATATAAAAGAAGGAATAACTACTAAAGAACTTGATACTTTAGCATATAACTACATAATATCTAGAGATGCAACACCTTCATTCTTAAATTATAATGGTTATCCAGGTAGTATATGTACTTCTATAAATGAAGAAGTAGTACATGGAATTCCTGGTAATAAAAAATTAAGAAATGGTGATATAATATCTATAGATATTGGAGCTTGTTATAAAGGTTATCATGGTGATTCTGCGTGGACTTACACTGTTGGAACAATTGATTCTAATAAAAAATATTTAATGGAACACACTGAAAAAGCATTATTTGAAGGACTTAAAGTTGTTCACGAAGGTATTCATGTAGGTGATATCGGTAATGCGATTGAGAATTATGCTAAAAAACATAATTTAGGTGTTGTAAAAGAATTAGTAGGTCATGGTGTAGGTAAGTGTTTACACGAAAGTCCAGATGTTCCTAATTATGGAAAGAAAGGTTCTGGACCAATATTAAAAGCAGGAATGGTTATTGCTATAGAACCAATGTTAAATCTAGGAACTAGAAAAGTTTATATGCTAGAGGATGATTGGACTATCATAACTGCTGATTATAAGCCATCTGCTCACTTTGAACATACAGTTTTAGTGACTAGAGATGGTTATGTAATATTAACGAAGAGGTGATATTATGGGAAAAAATGATACAATTGAAGTAAATGGAAAAGTGATGGAAGTTTTACCAGGAGGTAAATTTCTAGTTGAACTTGAAAATAAGCACACTGTAGAGGCTCATGTTTCTGGTAAAATCCGAATGAACAATATTCGCATTTTACCAGGTGATACAGTTACTTTAGAGTTGTCACCTTATGATTTAAAACATGGGCGTATAACCTACAGAAGATAGGAGGTAATTTATGAAAATAAAACCATCAGTAAAAAAGATTTGTCCTAAATGTAAGATAGTAAGACGTAAGGGTAAAGTATACGTTATTTGTGAAAATCCAAAACACAAACAAAGACAAGGTTAATAGGAGGGATAGTTATGGCACGTATTAAAGGTGTAGATGTACCAAATAATAAGAGAGCTGAAATAGCTTTAACTTATATTTATGGTATCGGTAGAAATTTATCAAATAGAATTTTAAGTGATGCTAAAGTTGATATTAACAAAAAAGCAGGTCAACTTGATACAGATGAATTAGCACGTATTCGTGATGAAGTTAATAAATATTTAACTGAAGGAGATTTACGTCGTGAAGTTAATATGAACATTAAAACAAAAATGGAAATTAATTCTTATCAAGGAACTAGACATAAAAAAGGTTTACC